>CBDUXJ010000005.1:0-23772 GCA_965371165.1 uncultured Syntrophobacterales bacterium
TTATTTGTTATGAAAAACTACCCAAAACCGCTGCAGATTTAGATCTTGGCCAGAATCTCTTTTCCAAGGAATCCATATGACCCCGGCACTCAAGTTCGGCGGGAGAATGGCGGTTTATGTCCTTCTCTATCTCATCCTAACTGGCCCGTGTTTTGGAGAGAACGAAAAGATCGTAAAAATCACCATACTAGGTAACGAGAAGGTCGCCGAGGACGTGATCAGAAGCAACATTAAGAGCAAAAAAAACGAACCCCTCTCGATCCCGCAGATCAGAAAGGATCTCAAATCCATCTATGAGATGGACTTTTTTACCGATGTCATCATCGATTTGAGGGATGCGGAAGGGGGCAAAGAGGTCATATTCATCGTTGTGGAAAAACCCTCCATCCGAAACATACTGATATCGGGAAATGTGAAGATCGAAGCCTCCAAAATAAGGGAAGAGATCGATATTGCCACCGGTGCCATTTTAAATATGGAGAAGCTCAAACAAACCGCCGATAACATCAGGAAGTTTTACTCCTCCAAGGCTTACTATCGGGCAGAGGTCGACTATCGCCCGAACTACCTAGATGGAAACCAAGTCGACATCGAATTCATCATCAAAGAGGGGAAAAAAGGCTATATCAAGAAGGTCCGATTCCAGGGTAACAAGCGCTTTTCGACGAGGAAACTCCGGAAGTACATGAAGGTGAAGAAGAAGGGATGGTTTTGGTGGTTATTTAAAAGAGGGGTTTTGGATGAGGATATCCTCAATGTCGATCTTCACAACCTCAGGGCATTTTACTTCGACCACGGATACATCGAGGTTGAAATCGACGAACCCGAGATCACCATAACCAAGGGAGGAAAATGGATTTACATCGACATCACGATCCATGAGGGCGAACGGTTTAAAGTAGGGGAGATCGACTTCAAGGGCGACATTCTGACTACACGGAAAGACCTGTTCAAGCAGTTAAGCCTGAAGAAGGGCAAAGTCTATCGCATCTCTGTAGTCCAGAAGGATATCCGGCGCATCACCAATTTCTATGGGGACAAGGGATACGCCTACGCCGACATCGTTCCCCTCACCTCTGTGGATTCGGAAAAGAGGCTCGTCCACATCACCTTTGATATCCGCAAGGGAAAGGAGGTCTATTTCGAGCGAATCAGCATTTCCGGAAACACAAAGACCCGGGATAAGGTCATCAGGAGGGAGCTCAAAGTGGGCGAAGGTGATCTGTACAACGCAACAGCCATAAAACGAGGGCGACGAAAGCTCAAAACCACCGGATATTTCAAGGAGACCGAATTTACCACCAGTAAGGGGACCAGTGATGACAAGATCAACTTGGATATTAAGGTGGAAGAAGCCCCAACGGGGGCCATTAGCTTTGGGGCGGGATTTAGCACATTGGAAGGGCTGCTGGGAACGGCCACCGTCTCCGAGCGGAACCTCTTTGGCCTGGGCTATAAAACCAATCTAACCGCTACATTGGGAGGCGAGACCGAGCGATTCAGATTCGGTTTTGCCGATCCCTGGCTCCTGGGAACGGCCACTACTGCTGGGTTTAATGTCTATTACGAGGAATCAGAAGTCTTCGATCCATACAGCACCCATATTGTAGGAGCGGACATCACGCTCGGGAGATACCTAACGGAGTATATAGCAGCCTCTCTTTCAGGCCGAGCCGAGAGGGTGAAGATCTTCGACGTCTCCCCTGATGCCTCCGATTTCATAAAGGAAGAGGAGGGAACCAAGGATACCCATAGCCTCACCCTAGGGTTGGCGAGGGATACGAGGAATGACTTTTACAACCCCTCCAAGGGATCCAAACACACCCTCAGCCTCGAGAATGCGGGAGGGATTTTAGGGGGCGACAATACCTTCTACAAGGGCATTGGTGATACCAACTGGTATTTCCCTCTGCCTTTGGACACGGTGCTCCATCTGCGAGGGAGGGCAGGAATCGTCGAGGGATACGATGGGAAAGACGTTCCCATCTATGAGCGATTTTATGTCGGCGGGATCAATACGATACGGGGCTTCGAATATGGGGAGGCGGGGCCGGAGGATGAAACCGGGGAGGTGATCGGCGGTGAGAAGATGGTTGTCTTCAATTCGGAATTCATCTTTCCCTTGAGCAAGGAAATCGGTCTGAGGGGCGCTATCTTCTACGATGGGGGAGCAGGCTGGGATGAAAAATTTGACAAGTGGAGACACGCCGTGGGGGTAGGAATCCGCTGGTTCTCGCCCATTGGTCCCATCCGAATCGACTGGGGGTATAACCTCGATCCCCAAGACGACGAAAGGCAAAGTGTTTGGGATTTTAGCGCCGGAACTCAATTTTGAAGACGAACTTTTGGGGGAACAAGAGATGTTTAAAGACGCAACGAAAAGGAAGGGGATCATCCTTTGTGGGATCTTGATCTTTTGGGCGTTCGGTGCCGTGGCTCGCGCAGCGGAGGTGAAGATCGGGTATGTAGACATGCAGAGGGCTCTGAATGAATCCGAGACCGGCAAGGAGGCGAAGGTGGTAATGGAAACCGAATACAAAAAAATTCAAGACGAAATTACCCAACGGGAGAAAGAGCTTCAGACCTCACAGGAAACCCTTCAGAGGCAGGGAATGATGCTCAGCGAGAAAGGGAGGAAGGAAAAGGAAAGGGAATTCCAGAATAAGATGAGGGAATATAAGCGGTGGAGAGAGGATAGGCTAAGTGAATTCAAGCAGAAGGAGAGGGACTTCACCAAAGCCGCGTTGAGGGGGTTAGCGGTCGTAGTCGGGAAGCTGGGAGAAGACGAGAAATTTACCGTCATCCTGGAAAAAGGGCAAGCTCTTTACATCTCAGGAACAACAGACCTCACGGATCGTGTCATTAACATCTTCAACTCCACCAACAAGAAATAGATGGGGAGAACCCGCCCATGGAAAAAACGCTGAAGGAATTAGCCCAACTGGTCGGTGGGGAGGTTATTGGTAATGGAGAGGTAAAGATCCTCGGCGTAGCCCCTATTGATGAAGCTCGAAAGGGTGAGATTACCTTCGTTGCCCACCCGAGGTACTTGCCAAAATTGAGTCAGACCGAGGCTTCTGCTATCATCGTCTCCCCGAAGGTCAGCGAGGCTGACAAACCCCTCCTCAGGGTGGCAAATCCCTACCTGGCCTTTGCCAAGATCCTGCAGATTTTCGTCCATCGCCCCTACGAACCAAGGGGAGTTGACCAACGGGCCTGGGTCAGCCCGAAGGCCAAGCTCGGGGAAAAGGTCAGCATCTACCCCCTCGTATATGTCGGTGATCATGCTGAGATCGGCAATCGAGTAACCCTCTCTCCCGGGGTTTTCGTCGGCGATAATGCGGTCATCGGGGACGATACCCTCATCTATCCCAATGTCTGCATATACGAGGGAAGTAGAATCGGTAACAGGGTGATCCTCCACAGCGGGGTTGTCATCGGGAGCGATGGTTTCGGTTTCACTAAGGACGGGAAACGAAATGTCAAAATACCACAGCTAGGCATCGTGGAGATCGGAGATGATGTCGAGATAGGGGCCAACACCACGGTGGACAGGGCCGCGATGGGAAAGACCGTCATAAAAAGGGGGGTAATAATCGATAACCTCGTTCAGGTGGCCCACAGCGTCACCATCGGTGAAGATAGCATTATCGTCGCCCAGGTAGGAATCGCCGGAAGCACTAAGATCGGGGCCAATGTCATCCTGGCAGGCCAGGTGGGGGTGGCCGATCACCTTGAGATCGGGGATAACGTCATCGTGGGGCCCCAGTCGGGAGTGGCCAAGGACATCCCTCCCAATCATGTGGTTATAGGAACTCCTCCCCTACCCCATAAGGAGCAACTTAGGGCTATCATGACCTTCCCCAAATTACCGGAGATGTGGAGAAAGATCGGCCAATTGGAGGCTAAGGTAAGGGCCTTGGAGACAGGACAAAACGCAAGACGTAAAACATCTCCTCAATCTTTGGAGGATACCCATGATCCAGATCAATGAAATTATGGGGATGTTACCCCATGGATACCCATTTCTCCTCGTCGATCGCGTCGTGGAGTTGGAAATAGGGAAACGAATCGTCGGCATAAAGAATGTCACCATCAATGAACCCTTTTTCCAGGGCCACTTTCCCGGCCAACCCATCATGCCGGGGGTATTGATAGTCGAGGCCATGGCCCAAACCGCCGGCATCCTTGCCTTCAAATCAATGCCCGAAGAGTCGAAGAAGAGTGCAGTTTACTTTATGGGCATCGACAAGGTTCGATTCCGAAGGCCAGTCCACCCGGGAGACCAGATTAGGATGGAGATGGTTGTCGCAAAACAGCGCAAATCCGTATGGGTCTTTACGGGGAAGGCCTATGTGGAGGAACAATTGGCTGCCGAAGCGGAGTTAATGGCCATGGTAGACGATAAGGGGTAGAGGGAAAAGCAAGGGGGTATCCATGATACACGAAAAGGCTATTGTTCACCCTCGTGCAAGGATTGCCGAAGGCGCTGAAATTGGGCCTTTTTCAGTCATCAGCGAAAACGTGACCATTGGCAAGGATACGTGGATCGGACCCCACGTGGTCATTACCGGATGGACAACGATCGGAAAAAATTGTAAGATATTTCAATTTTCCTCCATCGGAGAAGTCCCCCAATACCTTAAATTTAAGGGTGAGGAATCCCATGTCATTATCGGCGACAATAACGTCATCAGGGAGTTCGTCACCATCAATCGCGCAACAACCCATGGGGGAGGAAAAACTGTCATAGGCAATGGAAACTTCCTGATGGCCTATGCCCATGTGGCCCACGATTGCCTCATCGGAGACCAAGTGGTAATGTCCAACGCAGCTACTTTGGCGGGACATATCGACATCGAGGATGGCGCTATCATCGGCGGATTAGTGGGCGTTCACCAATTCGTCCGAATCGGCGCCTATTCCTTCATAAGCGGATTGTCCGGCGTTCCTCAGGATATTCCCCCCTATGTACTTGCCGCCGGCAGTCGGTGCAAATTGTATGGCTTGAACATGGTAGGTCTGAAAAGACAGGGTTTCCCGCAGAAGACTATCAATGGGCTCAAAAAGGCCTACAAGATTATCTTCAAATCGGGATTAATCCTCGAAAAGGCCCTTGAGACCGTAAAGGATGGAGAAATAGGCAGTATCCCGGAAGTGGGTCACCTCGTCCAATTCATTCAAGGGTCAAAGAGGGGGATTTGCAGGTGACGAGAAAATTGAGGCTCGGTGTGGTCGGCGTGGGATACTTCGGGCAATTTCACGCCGAGAAGTACCACCAGATGCCAGAAGTGGAGCTAGTAGGGCTGGCAGATATCGATCGTCTCCGTTCACGGGAAATGGCCAGGCGTTTCAATACCAATGCCTTTTACAATTACGAGGATCTTTACGATAAGGTAGATGCCGTCAGCATCGCCGTTCCCACTCCCATTCACTACCAAGTAACCAAAGACTTCTTTCACAGGGGGATCGATGTCCTTCTGGAAAAACCCATTACTGCTACTCTCCGGCAGGCGGATGAATTGATCGATATGGCGGAAAAAAAACAACTCGTCTTTCAGGTTGGTCACCAGGAGAGGTTTAATGCCGCCTTCATGGCTTTGGAGGGGACCCTCGTCGATCCCATGTTCATCGAATCCCACCGGCTGAGCCCCTTTCTGCAAAGGGCAGCAGGTGTCGATGTAGTCCTTGACCTGATGATCCATGATATTCAGATCATTCTCAGCATGGTGGAGTCCCCAATCCGGTCCATTCAAGCCGTAGGCGTCCCAATCGTATCCCCTTATTTGGATATTGCCAACGCTCGGATCGAGTTCGAGAACGGCTGCATCGCAAATGTGACGGCCAGCCGCGTCTCCAGGGAAAAGATGCGCAAGATCCGAATATTCCAATCTACCGCTTACTTCTCCATCGACTACGTCTCCCAGAGGATTACCGTCCTCAGCAAAGATGACAAGGGGCGTAAGCCCATTTTCCCCGGTGTCTTCGCCGAGGATATTAAAATCGCCAAAAACGACCCCTTGGCGCTGGAGATAAAGTCCTTCGTCGAGAGGGTCAGGGATAGAAAGAGACCCCCGATCTCGGGATTGGATGGGAAGAAGGCCCTTGAGGTCGCTTTGCAGATTACCGATCAGATCCAAAGGAATATTGAAAGAAGGAAAACATTGGATGGCCTTATGGGATGAAGCTCACTGGAGAAAGGAAAATCTTGATCGTGGCGGGAGAGACCTCTGGAGATCTCCATGGGGCGCATTTGGTGAAAGCTGTTCTCTCCCTGGATCCCAAGCTCCGCTTCTACGGCGTAGGAGGAGAACATCTGAGAAGCATGGGAATCGATGTTGTCTTCGACAACTCGGAGGTGGCCGTAGTCGGCATCGTGGAGGTCTTCTCCAAGCTGAGGTCTATTTATCGGATTTTCCGATGGCTCAAGAGGTCCCTCGATTGTGATAAACCCGCCCTCGCCATCCTTATCGACTTCCCCGATTTCAACCTCAGATTAGCTAAGGAGGCCAATAAGAGGGGAATCCCCGTCTTTTATTACATCAGCCCCCAAGTATGGGCATGGAGAAAGGGAAGGGTCAAGAAGATCGCAAAATTAGTCCATAAGCTGGTGGTAATCCTCCCCTTTGAGGTTCCCTTCTATCGTCAAAGCGGTGTCGATTGCGAATTTGTGGGCCATCCCTTGATCGACATCGTCAAACCCCACCTCTCCAAGGGTAAAGCCCTCGATATCTTCCGCTTGGCCAAAGACAAGAGGACTATTGGACTGTTGCCCGGGAGTCGCCGGGAAGAAGTCCAAAACCTCCTTCCCGTCCTCCTCAAGAGCGCCCATCTTCTTCTGCAGGATTTTCCGAACCTTCAATTCATCATCCCCATAGCGCCGGCCATCAACCGTTTTGAGGTCGAAAAATACATCGCGGACCTGAATTTGGACATCAGGGTGGTTGGGAAACATATCTACGATGTACTCAACATCTGCGACCTTATTATCACCGCCTCCGGCACAGCCACGCTGGAAGCGGCTATCATGAGAACCCCCATGATTATCGTCTACAAGGTCTCATTCCTCTCCTATCTGGTGGGGCGCCTCCTGGTGAAGGTCAAGAACATCGGTTTAGTCAATCTCATCGCCGAAAAAAGGATCGTACCCGAGCTCATCCAAGGGCAGGCCTCCCCCATCAATATTTTCAATGAGGCCTCTAAGATGTTGAAAAACCCCCATCTCCTATCCGTGATCAAAGGCGAATTAGACAAGGTCAAGGAGAAATTGGGGAACCCGGGGACATCCCAAAGGGCGGCGCAAATCCTGCATAGCGTAATTCACCAAAGGGCATAGTCCCTTTCCCTGTCTCGACATGGACATGACTGTAAAATTGTACAAAAGGCTTTTGCAATACGTTAAACCCTACCGGATGAAACTTATCTTGGCCATGATCTGTATGGTCTTTTTCGCCCTCTGCACCGCTGGAACCGCTTGGCTTGTCCAACCCGCAATGGACAAAATTTTCGTCGACAAAGATATGAGAATGCTATTCCTCATACCAGCGTTTATCATTGGGCTTTTTCTCATTAAGGGAGTCTTCTATTATGGCCAAACCTACCTCATGAGTTTTGTCGGCCTTCGTATCGTGGCCGATTTGAGGGAAAAACTCTACCATCACCTCCAATACCTCTCGCTCTCTTTCTTTACGAAAACACCAACGGGCATCCTCATATCGAGGCTCACCAATGACATCAGCCTCATCCAAGGGGCTGTTTCCAGCGCTATAACCAGTGTCCTTAGAGACTGCTTTAGCATCATCACTCTAACCGTGGTGGTCTTCTATCGGGATTGGAAGTTGGCGTGTATCGCCTTCATCATCCTCCCCCTTGCTGCTATTCCTATCATCAAATTCGGCCAAAAACTCCGTAAGTTCAGCATCAAGGGCCAGATTCGAATGGGGTCAATTACCTCCTTGCTCCAAGAGACCATCTCGGGGAATCGCATCGTAAAGGCCTTTACTATGGAGGATTACGAATCCCGGCGGTTTTCCGCCGAAAACGACCGATTCTTCAAGGTCGTCATGAAGAGGCAGAAAATCAGGGCCCTCTCCTCCCCCGTCGTCGAGGTACTGGGGGGATTGGGTGTCGCCGGCATCGTGTTGGTTGGGGGATATAGCGTGATTAAGGGGAATTCCACGCCGGGAACCTTCGGCTCCTTCTTGGCCGCCATCCTCCTTCTGTATAAGCCCATCAAATCCCTCAGCAGGGTCAACGACATCGTTCAAGGGGGTTTGGCGGCGGGCTCGAGGGTTTTCGAACTGATGGACGAAACCCCCGAAATCAGGGATGCCGATGAGGCGGTCCCGCTAACCGGCATCTCGGACGGTATCAAATTCGAACGCGTCTCCTTCAAGTACGAGGACGAGAGAGTCTTGAAGGATATCAATGTAGAAGTAAAGGTGGGTGAAGTATTGGCACTGGTTGGAATGAGTGGGGCGGGGAAAACAACCCTGGTGAATTTGATCCCGCGATTCTACGACGTAGATGAGGGCCAAATCACAATCGATGGGAGGGATATCAGGACATTGACCATAAAGTCTCTCAGGGAACACGTCGCCATCGTGACCCAGCAGACCATCCTCTTCAACGATACCGTAAGGAATAACATCGCCTACGGGGATATCACCAGATCCGAGGAGGAAATCATTGAGGCCGCCAAGGCGGCCAATGCCCATGGGTTCATCGAAAAGTTGCCCTTGGGCTACGATACGGTAATCGGGGAAAGGGGAGTAAAGCTCTCGGGTGGAGAGCGGCAGAGGGTCTCCATAGCCAGGGCGTTGCTCAAGGATGCCCCCATCCTCATTCTTGACGAGGCCACCTCGTCCCTGGACTCCGAATCGGAACTTCAGGTTCAGATAGCCCTGGAAAGGCTGATGGCAAACCGGACCGTCTTCCTCATCGCCCACCGTCTCTCCACCATAAGGAATGCCCATCGCATCTTGGTAATCGATAATGGGAGAACCGTCGAAGTGGGAACCCATGATGAGCTTTTGGCCCTGAATCGGATCTATAAAAGGCTCTACGATATGCAGTTCAGGGACGACGGGGAAACCGTTTTGCGAAAGGCCAAGGTGAGACAGATCTATTAGGGGAGAGCCAATCGGGAGCTCCTCATCCCGAAGGTCCATTGAGCTATTCGGCATAAAAAGTGTCAAAAGAAACTCGCATTGAAGAAGCTTATTAACAGTCTCATATTAGCCATAGTACCTGCGCTCGCCTATCGGGTAATCAAGCTCCTTTCGTGGACCATGCGGATAGAGATCATCAACGGTCAAGTACAAGATGACTATCGCAGAAGGAAAGGGGCTATTATCGGTGCTTTCTGGCATGGCAGGCTTTTGATGATGCCAACTGTGTATAGAGGAAAAGGGGTGGCCATTCCCATCAGCCTCCACCAAGATGGGGAACTCATCAGTAGAACCGTGAAGTACTTTGGATTCAGATCCATCCGGGGCTCTACCACCAGGGGAGGATTTTCGGCCATGAGGGAGATGCTGAAGGCCTCTGAGGAAGGATATGATATTGCTATCACCCCCGATGGCCCTAGGGGGCCACGGTACCGAGTCCAAAACGGAATAATAGAGCTTGCCAGGCGGACGGAGATGGCCATCATTCCCGTCACCTTCAATGCCTCGAGAAAAAAGGTATTTCGAAGCTGGGATCGATTTCTCCTCCCCTATCCCTTCTCAAGAGGGGTATTTATTTTGGGGAAACCCTTACTCGTTCCACAACAAATGAGTAAAGGCGTATTCGAGCAGACGAGGCTTCTGCTGGAGAGGAGATTGCGGAAGATAACGGATCAAGCAGACCGGTACTTCGAGAAGGAAACCGGAGATAGATGATTAACTCTCTCTATAATACCCTGTTGACCCTCGCTCTTATCCTATCGAGCCCTCTCTTCGCCTTCAAAATCATCACAACCGCCCGCTACAGAAGGGGGTTAGGTCAGAGGCTGGGCATCTCCTACAAAGGTGTCTGTAAAAAGGTAGCCAAAGAAAAACCGCTCTGGATCCACGCCGCGTCGGTGGGTGAAGTGCTGGGATCATTACCCATCATCAAGGGGATAAGGCAAGCCAACCCTGAACTTCCCATCCTCCTTTCAACCATGACGGCAACAGGCAATGACATGGCCAAGAAGAGGACGTCGGGCCTAAGGGCAATCACCTTTTTCCCCTTGGATCATCCATGGGTGGTGAGGAGGACTATCTCCCTGGTTAACCCGAGAGCCTTTCTCGTGGCGGAGACCGAAATCTGGCCCAATTTTCTGATGGAACTTGGGAGAAGGGAAATTCCCGTTATGCTCTTCAACGGCCGCATTTCGACCCGCTCCCACCAATGGTATAAGCGGTTTCGTTTCTTCTTTACCTCCCCTCTGGCCACAATCTCCGCCTTCTGCATGCAGTCAGGCTTAGATGCTCAAAGAATTATAGAGATGGGGGCCAATCCCGAGAGGGTTACCGTCAGCGGAAACGTCAAATTCGATCAACCGCCTCCCGAAATAACTGAAAAGGAGAAAGAAGCCCTCCTTCAAACCCTGGGCCTCCATGCAAACCAACCTATACTAATCGCGGGCTCCACCCATAAAGGGGAGGAGGAATTTATGCTCAAGGTCCTTCGGCGGCTTTCTCCCGAATACCCCGATCTGGTCCTCATCCTGGCCCCCAGATATCTCGAAAGGGTTAGAGAGGTTGAGGTTCTCCTTAAAAGGGAAAGAATCCCATGCAAACGGAAATCCCAACTCCAGGGAAAGGGAGAAAGGGAGGGGGCTGTCGTCATCCTTTTGGATACCTTGGGGGAGCTCTCCAAACTCTATAGCCTCGGAACCCTCATCTTCGTGGGGGGAAGCCTGGTAAGGGTAGGTGGTCATAATATCCTGGAACCCCTGTTCTTCAAAAAACCGGTTTTCTTCGGCCCCTTCATGGATCACTTTCGGGAGATATCCGATGAAGTTCTCAGAAGGGGGGCGGGATTTCAGATTAGGGAGGTTGAGGAGATGGTCCTCCACGCCAAAACCCTCTTGGAGGACGCATCCCTCAAGTCGAACATGGGGGAACGCGGCTTCCAAATCATCCGGGATAACAGGGGAGCGACCAGCAAAACCCTGGAAACCATATCTCGATTCCTTTAAAGGGAGGGCACCAGTGGGTCGGAAAAGACCTCTGGAGCGGATCATATTCGGGAAAAATGGGCCTTCGTGCCAAAGGGTATATCTCTTACCCCTCCATGTGATCTCCTCCATTTACGGATTGGGAGTTCGGGCTCGCCTTTTTCTCTACGGTACCGGTTTCCTTAAGGGGAGCCGGCTACCGTACAAAGTGATCAGCGTAGGCAATATTACGCTGGGGGGAACCGGGAAAACCCCCACCGTGGAATACATCGCCAAGCTGCTCAAGGAAGAAGGCATGGATGTAGTCCTCTTGAGTAGGGGATATGGGGGAAGGATGCGGGGGAAATTCGGAGTGGTCAGTGACGGGAATCGCCTCCTGCTCCCACTCAGGGAGGCAGGTGATGAACCCTACATGCTGGCTCAACGGCTCCAAGGTATTCCCATTCTCATCGGCCGTCGCCGAGATCTCTCGGGCCGGTACGCCTCTACCCAGTTTCACCCCCATGTAGCCATCTTGGATGACGGATTTCAACACCTGGGGGTCAAACGAGATGTAGATATCCTGTTGGTGGATTCCCAAACCGGGTTCGGGAACGGCTACCTGTTCCCCAGGGGTCCGTTGAGGGAACCCCTTGATCAATTGAGCCGAGCCGATCTCTTTATCATTACCAAAATGGAAGAACTTGATACCTGTGGGAAACTGGAGGAGAGGATAAGATTCCATAAAAAGGACGCTATCATCTTTCACAGCAACTACAGGCCCGATTATCTCATTGACCTGAATGGGGGTAAACGATTGCCGGTAGGATATATAAGGGGAAGGCGAATCGCAGCCCTGTCTGGAATCGCCAATCCCGCTTATTTTCGCCACCTTTTAGAGCGGGCCGGGGCGAAAGTGGAGGAGGAAATCATCTTCCCCGACCACCATGTCTATTCGAAGCAAGATATCCCCATGATTCAAAGGGGTATATGTAAGGCAGAATGCATCGTAACAACTGAGAAGGATGCGGCCAAGTTGAATAGGGTGGTAAAGAGGGATTTCCCCACTCTGAGTCTGGGAATCAACCTCAAGATCATCGAGGGAGATCATTTCAAACGAATCCTCCTCGATCTGGTTATGGAAAGAACAAGGTAACCCTCATGGGAGAATGGAGCGCATTCTCCCTCCAGGGGTATTGACAATTATGTAAAATTCCATTAATTAATTAGTGGATACTGCGATGGATTCAAACGAGGGTGTCCGGTGGGCACCCTCTTGTTGCAAACATATTGCGTGAGGAATCGTCATGGAAAGGGATGGTTATCGTGTCTGTATCGTTGGTGCAACTGGGATGGTTGGCCGGGAGATGATCAGCGTATTGGAGGAGCGGGAGTTTCCCGTGAGGAACCTCAAGCTTCTGGCCTCGGAAAGGACGGCTGGGAGTACCCAGGAATTCAAGGGAGAGGAGCTGAAGGTTCAGGTGCTTCAGGAGGACTCCTTTAAGGATATGGAGATCGGCCTCTTTTCGGCTGGTGGGTCCATAAGCCAGAAGTACGCACCCATCGCCTCCGAGGAGGGCTGTGTCGTGATTGATAATACCAGTGCCTTCAGGATGGACCCGGAGGTACCCCTGGTCGTTCCCGAGGTTAATCCCCACTCTATAGCCGACCACACCCACAAGGGGATAATAGCCAATCCCAACTGTTCAACTATTCAAATGGTGGTGGTCCTCAAACCAATCCACGACGTAGCCAAAATAAAGAGGGTAGTAGTTTCCACCTATCAATCCGTCTCGGGAACGGGCAAGGAGGCCATCCGCGAATTGGAGAAACAGACTTTGGCCATATTCACCCAACAGGAGGTCAAAAGTGAGGTCTACCCCCACCAGATTGCCTTCAACTGCATTCCCCATATCGACGTCTTCTCGGAAAACGGCTATACAAAAGAGGAAATAAAGATGATCAACGAGACCAAGAAGATCATGGAGGACGAATCGATAGGGATTACGGCCACCACGGTAAGGGTCCCCGTATTCTATTGCCATTCGGAATCGGTGAATATCGAGACCACGCAAAAGATCACCCCAGACGAGATAAGGGACATCCTCGCCCGTGCCCCCGGCATCGTCGTCTCTGATGATCCAAAGAAGAATGAGTATCCCTCAGCCATCTATGCGGCCGGAAAGGATGAAACTTTCGTGGGAAGGATCAGGGAGGATACATCCATCGAAAAGGGGATCGATATGTGGATCGTATCCGACAACATTCGCAAGGGAGCGGCCCTCAACGCGGTTCAAATCGCTGAGATCCTGGTCAAATGTTACTGGTAGAAAAGCATGAAATCCCCATGTTTGAAGCAAGGACATATCGCAATCTCGTCAAAACCGACGACCTCACTCCATTCCGGGTAACGATAAGCGAAACGGATCTATTCTTACTGGCACAACGAAGGCTTGAATCGGAGACTAGGGAAGCCGTAATCAGGTATCGCTGGCAGATAGGGGAATATATCCGGTACCATCCAGAATTCCGGACAAGCTTGACGCCGGTAGGGAGTGACCCCTATGCCCCGAAGATCGTGAAGGAAATGCTTAAGGCCTCCCGATTGGCCAACGTGGGCCCCATGGCCAGTGTTGCTGGGGCCATCGCGGAATTCGTGGGCAAGGATCTCATTCCCCTCTCCCCGGAGGTCATCTGCGAAAATGGGGGAGACATCTTTATCGCCTCCTCCAAGGAAAGGGTTGTTGGGATCTTTGCCGGAAAATCTCCCCTGAACCTCAAGGTTGGTTTGAGGATCAAGCCCGAGGATACCCCTTTAGGTGTATGTTCTTCCTCCGGTACGGTAGGCCACTCGATGAGCTTCGGAAAGGCGGATGCCGTTTGTGTCATCTCGAGATCAGCCTCATTGGCCGATGCCACGGCCACTTCAATCGGAAATTTCATTGAGGGAAAGGGAGACATCGAAAGAGGGTTGAAGTACGGGAGCCAGATCAGGGGCATCATTGGAGTTTTGATCATCGTGGGAGAAGCCATGGGGATGAGGGGAAACCTGGAATTGGCCAATCTGGGCTCTTAAGGGGTGAGACGAGGATGACTGGAACCATAGCTATCACCACCCTGGGATGCAAGGCAAACCAATTCGATTCCGAGATGATGCAGGCGGCCCTTGAGAGGGGCGGATTTGAGATCATTCCCTTTTCCCAAAGGGCCGATATCTATATTGTCAACACGTGTACCGTCACCCATAGAGCGGACTATCAATCCCGACAATTGATCAGAAGGGCCCATCGCCTCAACCCATCCTCCCTGATTGTGGTTACGGGTTGCTATGCCCAGGCATATCCCGGGGAAGTCCAAGGCGTAGAGGGGGTAGGGGTGGTCCTGGGAAACGGGGAAAAGACCTCTATTGTGGATATCCTCGGGAATTCCCTCATGTCCTCTCACCCAATGGTCAGTGTAGGCGACATGAAGAAAGAGAGGAAGATTGGGGAAGCCGACATCGATCGGTCTTCCCGACACACCCGGGCCCTGCTCAAGATTCAAGACGGGTGTAATGCCTCGTGCGCCTATTGCATCATTCCTCGGGCAAGGGGGAGGAGCCGAAGCCTCGATCCCCTTCGGGTGATCCATCACCTTCAAAGACTGGAAAACAGGGGATTTAGAGAGGTAGTGATGACGGGAATCCATCTGGGTATCTATGGGACCGATCTCTCCCCCCCTACTTCACTGGCAGAGCTCTGCAAGAAGATGGAGGGCATCCCAGCACCCCAGAGGATAAGGCTTAGCTCCATCGAACCCGACGATTTTTCCCCGGAATTGATTCAAACCATCGCCTCCTCTCCAAGGCTATGCCGCCATCTCCACATCCCCATGCAAAGCGGTGAAGATGATATCCTTCGGCGAATGCACCGCAATTACGATGGAACCTTCTTCGCCGACCTCGTCCAAACCCTGATCCACCGTATTCCGGACCTTAATATCGGGGTAGATGTCATCGTCGGTTTCCCCGGAGAAGGGGAAAAACAGTTCCGGGAAACCTATGAGCTCTTGGAGAAATCGGACATCGGTTACCTCCACGTCTTTCCCTTCTCCAAGCGAAGGGGCACTGAGGCCTATGAATTCCCCCATCAGGTCGATCCGCGAACAAAAAAACGACGATGTGAGTCACTGCGAGCCCTGGGAAGGCGGAAAAAGGCGGCTTTTCAAGGGCGATTTCTTGGGCGGGAGTTGGAGGTCCTGGTTGAGGGAAAACGGGACAAACTCACCGGAAGGCTCAAGGGATATTCGAGGAATTATGTCCCCGTCCTCATTGAGGGAGAAGATGACTTGGTGAACCGAGAGATCAGGGTATCGGTAACGGACCTTGAGGATGGGAGGGTATTGGGGCGTGCAGTGGGAGATATCTGATGGCGGCAGCCGAAATGATCGGGGTAAATGGGGAAATGGAGAGGGATAGGCTGAAAGCGTTATCCAAACTGCAAGGAGAGATCTCCTACCAGTTCAATGACCCAGATCTATTGGACGTGGCATTGACCCACAGGTCTTATGCCAACGAAAGGCCGGGGGAGGCATTTCGGGACAACGAAAGGCTTGAATTTCTGGGAGATTCCGTCCTCAATATTATCGTCAGCCACCTCCTCATGGAAAGGTTTCCCCATTGCCACGAAGGGGAGTTGACGAGGTTGCGGGCTTCCCTGGTAAACCAAAAATCCCTGGCTAGAATATCGAAAAATCTCGGTATAAACCAGTACTTACTCTTGGGAAAAGGGGAATCTCTGAGGGGGGGAAGGGAGAAAAGTTCCTTAATCTCCGATGCCTATGAAGCTCTTATCGGTGCCGTCTATCTCGACGGCGGTTTCGAAAAGACCTTCGGGGTCGTTGAGAAGCAATTTATCTCCCTGCTCGATAAAGGACTGCCCGATGACGGTGATTTCAAGACCAGGGTTCAGCAGATCAGTCAGAGCCGGTTTGGATGCTCCCCTCGATATCGATTATCCCACGTGAGGGGGCCGGAGCACGATAAGACCTTTGGAGCGGAGATTTTCATCGACGGCCAACTCTATGGCAATGGCATTGGTAAAAGTAAGAAGGAAGCTCAGCAGAATGCGGCCCGGGAAGCATTGAAAAGGATCTCCGGAGAACAACCATGACAAAGGGAAACAAGCCCTCTCAAAGGCACTTTATCATCCCCATTTTCGTTCCCCATATGGGATGCCCACACCAATGTGTGTTCTGCAATCAGACCTCCATAACCGGATTCAACCCCAATATGTCCCTAGGCTCAATCACCGAAATCATCAATGAGATCTCTGAAAAAGCCGCTCTTCACTCTCCGGTTTTTCCGGGATCTCTCAATACTCAATTAAGAGCCCGGCGGGGAAATCCCATCCGGAGAGAAGTTGCCTTCTACGGGGGGAGCTTTACCGGAATAGAGAAGAAGGTACAGATGCAACTCCTTTCGGCGGTCCAACCCCTTATCCGAAAGGGATTAATCCATGCGGTAAGGGTGTCTACCCGTCCAGATTACATCGACCCCCAAACCCTGGTCCTCTTAAGGGAGTACGGGGTGAAGACCGTGGAACTAGGTGTCCAATCGATGGTGGATGAGGTGCTCCGATGCTCAAAGCGGGGCCATACAGCGGATGATGTCCTGAAGGCCGCGGAATTGCTCCATGACCACGGTTTTGAGCTGGGAATCCAAATCATGGTCGGCCTGCCCGGGGATGATGTCCGCAGATATGCCCACACAGTGGATCGAGTAATCCGACTAAACCCCCATTTCGTGAGGATCTATCCCACGTTGGTCCTGAAGGGGACGCTTTTGGAAAAATGGTATCGTTCCGGTCGGTATATACCTCTCTCCTTGAAAGAAGCCGTTGACCTCTGTAAGGGGGCCTTTCTGAAATTCCAAAGGGCGGGGATTCCCGTCATTCGTCTTGGAATACAATCCAGCCCGGAATTGGAGACGAGGGATTGTGTTGTTGCGGGGCCATACCATCCCGCCTTCGGCCATTTAGTGGAGTCCTCCCTCTTTTACGACATGGCCTCTTGTCTCATGGGGAAAAGCCGGCTATCCCGAATCCCTCGCGCTAGGGTTTCGCCCTCCGATCTTTCCAACATTCGCGGCCAAAAGAACCAAAACCTTTATCAGTTGAAATACACGTTTGGCCTGAGGGACATTCAAATCGAGGTTGATGAGGAACAGCCCAAGGGGAGCCTTATCCTCATAAACGGGACAGAGCTGAATGAGATGTCATACTGGACCCTACCATTGTCATAGGTCAAAGGGATGAAGTGGGTCAAAATCCATCGATACCTTGTGGCAACCATGTGTGGGCTCCTGTTGGTCTCATCATGCACCCTTAAAAGAGCTGAAATCCGCTATGAGGCCCGCAGTGGCGTGGGAATGGTCCAATACGGAGTCGCCTCATGGTACGGGAAAAAATTCCATGGTAACCCCACGGCAAGCGGTGAAATTTACGATATGTATCAATTGACCGCTGCCCATAAGACATTACCCCTGGGGACCTATGTCATGGTGACCAACTTGGAGAACAACAGATCCGTCGAGGCGAAGATAAACGACCGGGGTCCTTTCGTGAAGGGGAGGATCATCGACCTATCCTATGCCGCGGCCAGGAGCATCGACATGGTGGAGAAGGGAACGGCCAGGGTGAAGGTAGTGGTTTTGAAGCGAAAGACCTTTATGGTGAAAAGTGAGAGCAAGGGTTTCGGTAGGGGCTTTACCGTTCAAGTGGGAGCCTTTTCCGATAAGGGCAATGCGATGAAACTGACCAAGGCCTTGGGCAAAGAAATCCGCGATGTCTACATATCCGTGTTCGAAACCCCGATGGCCCGCTATTACCGGGTGAGAGTTGGCCGCTTCAACACCAGGGAGAGGGCCTACCGGCTGGCAGCAAAACTGGCCGACATGGGATATTCCGTCATGATCGCCCCTCGGTAGAGGAAGGAAAATCCATACCATGCGTAGGATACTGATAGCTGTTCCGACGCTTTTCATCCTGTTTCTCCTGCAGTCCTATTTATGGGTGCCCACGTACGAGGAGCAGACCCGGGGCAACCCCGAACGCCTGGGCGAATACATCGACGCCTCCATCGGAGACGCCCATATACTGAACCCCATTCTCTCGGCTGACAGCGCCAGCAGTGCAATTGAATCAAAGGTGTTTGAGGGCCTCATCGACCGCGACGAAGATCTCAATTTCAGGGGCCGTCTGGCAACCCACTGGGAGATCTTCGAGGAGGCATACTTCTATGTAAATGACCGGGCTTCGATCCCCAACGTCGGAAAGGCCAATTTCAATGGGACGATCCGTTTTCTCCGAGATGCCATACGCTCCCGAAGAGATAGAGATGACAGGGTTTCAAGATCCCTGTCCAATATCGAGAAGATTGAGGCCCTTCCGGCGAGGATATTTGAGGTATCAAAACAGGAGAAAGGCGCTGGAGGGGAAAAGGTTGCGGTAAGAATTCGCGTGAAGGCTCCCCCCCGGATCCGTATGGTCCTCAAGGAGGTGGACCAGGAACTTTTCTTTCACCTCTCGGAACTCTTGGGAAAGGGATATTTCTCTTCCTTTAACAGCGGGCGATTCATCGAGGTCCATCCCGAGGATTTTTCTGGGAAAAAGGTTGCCTACGGGAGAGAGCTCCTACCAGCCACGGAACATAATCCCGTCATTGTCTTCCGTTTGAGACCCAACGTCCGATTCCACGATGGACACGTCTTCGATGCATACGACGTGAAATTTACCTATGAAGCAATCATGAACCCCCGCAACCTATCGCCCCGCATAGCTGACTATGAGCCTGTCAAGGCCGTGGAGGTTATGGACCCCCTGACAGTCCGAATCGTCTACAAGCGGCTCTATTCGCCAGCTCTGGGCACCTGGGGCATGGGGATTCTTCCCGCCCATCTGCTGAATTCCGAAGCTCTCCGGCAGGAGGCAACGCGTCGCGGCCTCGATCCGGAAAAGTTTACCCTCCGCCAGAGTGAGTTCAGCCGCCGTCCTCTCGGATGTGGCCCATTCCGTTTTCGGGAGTGGAAGAGCGATCAATACATCGTTCTTGAACGCTTTGAAGACTACTGGGAGGGACTGCCCAATTACAAACGGTACACTTTTCGGATCGTGCCGGACCTCCTGACGCAGGAGATGGAGTTCTACGCGGGCACGGTGGATAGTTATGGCGTTCAGCCCCATCAGGTTGAACGGCTCAGTAAGGATCCCACCTACCAGAGTTTTACCGGCCTCTCCTTCGGCTACACCTATATCGGCTATAACATGCGAAGAGAACCCTTTAAAGACCGGCGGGTCCGAAAGGCCCTGGGGATGGCCATCGACGTGGATAAGATTATCAAATACGTGCTCTACGGTCAGGGAGAAGAGATCACAGGACCTTTCCTGAAACAGACGGACTTTTATAATCATTCTGTTGTCCCCCTTTCTTATGATCCTGAAGGGGCTCTCAGGCTATTGGCAGAAGCCGGATGGAAAAAGGGACCCGAGGGCTGGCTTGAGAAAGATGGGAAACGCCTCCAATTCACCCTCATCACCAACCAGGGCAACAACATCCGACAGTCCATCCTTTCCATAGCCCAAGACTCCTGGCGGAAAATCGGAATCGACGTGCGGACCGACGTCCTGGAGTGGGCGGTCTTTATCCAGGAGCGGGTAAATAAATTCGATTTTGATGCTTTGATCCTCGGTTGGTCCATGGGAATCGAACCGGACCTCTACCAGATCTGGCACTCGAGCCAGACCCAGCCCAATCAGCTCAATTTTGTGGCCTTCCGGAATGAGGAGGCGGACGATCTCATCATCAAGATTAGGCAAGAATACGACCATGATCGGCAGGTACAATACTGCCAGCGCCTGCATGAGATCATTGCCCAGGAACAGCCCTACACCTTCCTCTACGTCGGAAAATGGACCGCCATTTTGGACAAACGCATCGTCATTAAAGAGGTCGATCCCCAGGGAGGCGTGCGATACAGTCGGATCAAGCCGACAAAGACGGGAAGCTATACGTTCTATTTCAACAAGTGGATCAAACTCACCGAGGTTCCCAGATTTGAGATGGAGGGATAGCGGATGTTTGCCTTTCTCGGTCGAAGCCTCATTCAAAAAATTATCACTCTGTTTTTTGTCTCTGTGATCTCCTTTCTCATTATTTATCTGGCCCCTGGCGAGCCGAGCCAGATTGACCCCATGAACCCCAAGTTCACCCAGGAGGTTTTGGAGCGGTTCCGTAAGGAGTTTCACCTGGATAAACCTCTCCATGTGCAGTACTTCTACTTCTACCGAGACCTCATCAGCGGGAAGAGCGTTTCCTGGAAAGATAATCGCCCGGTCTTGGGGAAGATTTACGAGCGGTTTCTCAATAGCCTTCCCCTGTTCATCCTGGGAACGCTCATCACCTGGACCCTTTCCTTTCCCGTAGGGATTCATGCCGCAATCCGACGCGGGAGTTTCTATGACCGGAGCACTACCTTCCTCGCCTATCTCCTTATATCCATTCCCGGGTTCTTCTTCGCCTATATGCTGATCATCTTCGTGGTAACCCAGTTCCATGTGCCGGTCATCGGTATGGAAACCTTCGGGATCTCTTCGACCGGATGGAGCTGGCTGATGGACCGGGTATGGCATTTACTGCTTCCCTCAATTCTTTTCGGTGCAGGAGGCATTGCCGTGCTCTCCCGCTATGTGCGGAATCAGATGCTCGAGGTGGAGAGCCAGGACTATGTTAGAACGGCGAGGGCCAAAGGGCTGCCGGCCGACAAGGTTCACTATAAGCATGCCCTCAGGAATGCGCTCCTGCCTTTTGTGACGATGTTTGGTCTGATCCTTCCTGGGCTCATCGGGGGATCGGTCATTATCGAGTCTATCTTCTCCTGGCCTGGGATGGGACGGATGGCCTATGAGGCCATTCTGGCCCGTGACTACCCGGTGATTCTTACGGTTAACTTCATATCCGCAATACTGGTATTAATTGGGACGTTTATTTCGGATCTCCTTTACATGGTCGTCGATCCGAGGATTCGGTTATGATTG
This sequence comes from uncultured Syntrophobacterales bacterium, assembly GCA_965371165.1. GTDB lineage: Bacteria > Desulfobacterota > BSN033 > WVXP01. The sequence continues at coordinate 21,199 of CBDUXJ010000005.1, forward strand.
TTATGAATCAGAATAGCAAGCCTTCCCCTGCAGAAGGCGGAGTCTTAGAGGCACCAAAAAGAACGTTATTTCAAGAGAACTGGAACCTCTTCAGGAAGAATCGCCTGGCCATGGCCGGGTTGATGATTTTTGTTGCCTTTTTCATCATTGCCCTGACCGGACGCATACTCACCTACGGAAAGGATCCCTACTTCAACCCGGCCTTGATAAGGCTCCAGGAAAAACTCCGGCCTCCCTTATCAAAGCCCAACTTGGAGACCCTCAAGCCCGAAGAAGTACCCAGGCTCGGGATCTATCTCTTCGGGACCGATGACCTGGGACGCGATGTCTTCTCCCGGATGTTTCAGGGGTCATGGGTCTCCTTGACCGTGGGCTTTGTTGCGGTGGGTATCGCCGTAGTCATAGGGGTATTTCTCGGGGGAATCGGAGGATATTACGGTAGTAGCCGGGTGCGACTCGGACACCTCCTTGCCTCTGTTTTGCTTGGCTGGGGAGTCATTGACCTACTAACCGTTGTCGTTACTGTCCTTAGGGGCCGGGGAGGCATTGATCTTTTCTTGGGAAGAATAGCCGTGGACACCTTTATGGTTCTCATTGGCGCCGGAATCGCTACCTTTCTCATACGGATGGGAAATTCCAAGGGAAGACGGCCGATCCCCACGGGTCTTTCAGTGCTCTTCCTCAACCTCTTTTCGGTGGATGTCCTCATCATTGGCTTGATTGATATCATGCTCTGCTTTCCCAGTTTCTTTCTGATTCTCACGGTGGTAGCGCTTCTCCCGCCCAGCATATACACCATCATGATCGTCATCGGACTGACCAGCTGGATGGGAGCGGCACGATTCGTGAGAGCAGAGTTTCTGTCCTTGCGGGAGCTGGACTTTGTCACAGCGGCCAGGGCCCTCGGGGTGCCCGACTGGCGGATTATTTTCAGACACATGGTCCCCAATGCCATGGCACCGGTTCTGGTCTCTGCCACCATCGGCATTGCCACGGCCATTCTGACGGAGGCGGGTCTCAGTTTTCTCGGCTTTGGCGTTCCTCCGCCTTACGCCACGTGGGGAAATATCCTCTCAAACGGGAGGAATTTTCTTTTCGATGCTCCATGGCTGACCTTTTTACCGGGCGTTGCCGTTCTCATTGTGGTGTTGGCTTTTAATCTTTTTGGCGAGGGACTGCGCGAGGTGCTCAACCCAAAACTGAGGGAAAGGTAATCAAACTCGAGCTGAATGGAACCTATGGCTGAATTTAACAGCAGTAACTCAACACCAATGACACCCAGGAACGAAATATTGCTTTCGGTCCATGATTTGAAGGTCTTTTTCCACAGCGATAATATCGTATCAAGGGCCGTAGACGGTGTGAGCTACGAGATTAGGAAGGGAAAGACAGTTTGCTTGGTCGGGGAGTCCGGGTGTGGCAAGACCGTCTCAGTCCTCGCCATTCTCGGGCTGGTGCCCCAGCCCCCCGGAGAAATCCCTGGGGGAAAGATCCTCTTCAAGGGGAAAAACCTCCTGGACCTCGATGAAGAGGAGCTCCAAAAGATTCGAGGTAGAGAAATCTCAATGATCTTCCAGGAACCTATGACCTCCCTCAATCCGGTCTTCACCATCGGCGATCAGATCGAAGAGGCGATCACCACCCATGATGCCGTGGAGAAAGCCGAGGCGCACCGGAGGACAGTCGAACTCCTGGCCGACGTGGGGATCGCGTCTCCAGAGGAGCGTATGAAAGACTACCCTCACAACCTCAGCGGGGGACAGCGACAGCGCGTCATGATTGCCATGGCCCTGGCCTGCAAACCCGACCTCGTTATTGCCGATGAACCGACGACAGCCCTTGATGTCACAATTCAAGACCAAATACTCCATCTCTTTAAGGAACTCAAGGAAAAGAGGCGGATGGCCCTTCTGTACATTACCCATAACCTTGGCGTGGTAGCCGAGATTGCGGACCGGATCTATGTCATGTATGCCGGTATCTTCGCAGAAGTCGGCAATGTGGAGCAGATCTTCCGCGATCCCAGTCATCCCTACACTATGGGACTTCTGGCTTCCCTGCCGAGCCGGGCGAGGAAAGGGGAGGCCCTTTATTCTATACCTGGAGCCGTTCCAGACCCCGCGTATAAACCCCAGGGGTGTCCCTTCCATCCCCGTTGTCCTCATGTACAGGAGGACTGTCGGAGGGAGTTTCCGGAGATGTGCGATTTCGGGGACCACCATTTTGCCCGATGTCCGATTATCTACGAAAAGAGAAAAAGCAGTTGACGGATAAAGGTAAAACTTTGGATCAAAGCAGAGCGATGGCAGATCAAGGAATTGATCACACCGTTCTTTCGGTAAAGGGTCTGAGGAAATATTTCCCCGTCCGAAGGGGGTTTCTTCAGAAGGTTATCGGCTGGATCAAAGCCGTTGATGGGGTGGACCTGGAAATCGGTCAGGCGAAAACCCTGGGGCTTGTGGGCGAGAGCGGCTGCGGGAAGACAACGGTTGGGCATCTGATACTCAAGCTTCTCGAATCCGATGGGGGAAAGATTGTGTTCCGTGGGCGGGATATCACCGCATACGCTCCAGA
>CBDUXJ010000006.1:0-23753 GCA_965371165.1 uncultured Syntrophobacterales bacterium
CAGGGCCGTGAGCATGTCGAACGGCAGATGGACTTTTTACGAAGCCGTCAATGATGATGGGTTTTGTCGTTCCCGAATAGGTCCACCTCGATGGAACCGATGCGGATAAGGCGAATCCTGGCGGGATCCAGTTCTGGCGCCACAAAGGAGATAGTACCTCTATGAACGTCCAAGTTCTCCAAGATTCCCAGCCCAAGGTTGAAGTTTGCTTCGTCGTTGAGCCCGATCAGTACTCCCTTGAGACCTTTTCCCCGATAGCGAACCTTGAAGGGGCTGACCACTTTTATCCCATCTAAGCTCTTCTCATACAGTTTCACCTCTTGGAAATAGGCGGCGAATTTCCCCGATCGGTTGGACCTTCTCTGTTCCGGTGATTTTATCCTGACCTTTTCAGGGATCTTCAAACGATGAATAGCCATATCCCGTCGAAATTGTTGGGGTCTGAGGAGACCCTCTATCTCCCTCCTCCTCTGAAGCGCAATGAGGTGAGATGGTTTTAACAGGTCAACCTTTTGAAATTTGAGCTCCCAAGCGGTCTCACCACTCACGAAGCCCGTGGTATCGATGACGATAACCGCAGGATCGAGTTGAGACGCCTTGTCTGCGATTCTCTTGATCCCAACCAACATCTCCAACATATGCCCTCTGGGAGTGATCGAACCCACGAAATAGGAGGCTACCAGCCGAATATTCTCCAGTTGTTTCGGAGCTGAGTCGAACAGCGCCAATCCGATAGTGGTGGGAAGGCCCAAAACCGATTGCCCGATGTCTCCATCGATAAGGGCAACTACGTTCCCCATCTGGCACAATTGGACGACGAGGAGATGAGCCAGAGTGCTCTTTCCCGTGTCCGATGCCCCTAAGATCAAAGCACTCCCTTTTTCCCGGTGGATGGCCTCGATCAAATCCATCCAATCGCCTGGGATCTCCCCTTCCCTCAGGACCATCTCAGCATCCACTTCGTGCCAACTCCTCGAATCGAATGGCATCTTCCACCGTGGAGAATTGTTCAAAATACCTTCGCCTGGCTACGGGAAAGCCGTAACAACCTATCTTAATTGCCATCTTCGCGTTCCGTCTCCCCGCATCATCCTTCGGAACTCAGCGTATCAGAAGAGACTCATCTGCTGCTCAGAAACCTCCCCATCTTCTCTACCATCGGGGGAAAAGATATTGGTCTTTCCGTAAACCCCGTCGTGGCCCGGAACGATGTGTAGTTTTCCCTGCCTCATCCGAATGATCCCTTCGAGGACCCTCGGAGAGGCGAAGCGCTTCAATTCTTCCGGCGGCAAATCCAAGAGAATGGCCAACTCCGAACTTCCCACCCGAATCAATCGTTCATATTCCCCTCCCACCGCCTTGGTTCCCACCCCGACGCCCAGGCTCTCCGCAATGATCTCGTCAAGAGGAACCAGGTGGATAGAAGGGATGCTATTGCCAGGGACAAAACCCTCTGCCCGATCGGCCATCTCCTCTACCCGATGCATCACCCCTACGGTTAGCCTCTTCTTACAGACCGGGCAGAGGTAGTCATTGGCTTTGGTCTGGCGAGGGGAAAAGATCACCCCGCAATTGCGATGTCCATCGAAATGATACTTTCCCTCTTGGGGAAAGAATTCAATGGTGAAAAGAAATTTCCTGGGGTCCTTATCCTTGATAGTCTGAATGATCTCTCGGTAATCCAAAGGGCAATCGAAGACATTGGCTTCCCTGCCCAATCGATGCGGAGAGTGGGCATCGGAGTTGGAAATCAGCGTTATATTATCCAACGCGGATAATCTCCAGTTCATCTCTGGGTCCGAGGAGAGCCCCGTCTCGATGGCGAAAATATGTTTGACCTCTTCCTCAAAACATTCCTCCAGGGAATCAAACCCGGAATTGGCGCCAAAGACCGAGAACCAAGGGGTCCACGCATGGGCGGGTATCACCAAGCACTCGCTGGAGACATCGAGGATGATCCTTACCAACTCCTTGGCCGAAAACCCAAATATGGGCCGGCCATCCGAGCCTAGCTTCCCCAAACTCCTCAACTTATCGTTAATTCCTTCAACGGCCGATAAATTGGGCGCGAAAATAAGGCTGTGGATTTTCCTCACCTTTCCCCCCTGGGTGAAGATGTTACTCACCTCCGTTGTGAGTATGAATTTCGTTCCCCTCTCCCCCCGCTTGAGCACATAGATCCCCTCGTCGAAGGGCTCTAATTTTGACCTCATTTCCGCAAAATACGTGGGATGAGTGAAGTCCCCCGTTCCCAGAAGGGTAATACCCTTCTTCTTCCCCCATATGGCCAGGCTCTCCAACTCCATATCTCGGCTGGTGGCCCGGCTATACCTGGAGTGCATGTGAAGATCCGCGATGAACCGCATATCTACTCCTTCGATTGCCTTTCCCCACGTTCGAGAAAAGCCAATCGCCTCATCGCCTTCAACTTCTCCCCTCGGCCAATCTTGGCCGCCATGAGCGCTTGGCGAAGAACCTCGATGGATAGATCATAGTTCTCCCTATCTACAGGATAGGGGTGCCATCTTTTCCCCCGTGGGCAAAGCTAAATTTTACGGGGTCGCGAAAGCTGGGTTCGACCCCTCACGATACCCCTTTATATCAGCAGGTGGGCATTCCCAATCCTGACCCGCTGCAACCCTGCTTCCTCCGCAATCTCCTTACACCTCAGGGCACGGGATCGAGCGGTGGTTGGCAGGTCGCCGAGATAGAATTGAGGGTAGAAGGCCAGGAGGGCGTAGGGGATCTCGGGGCTCACGGAGGCAATCAACCTGGAAATGCCCCTTATTTCATCGTCATCGATATATCCCGGGACCAGCAACGTGCTTGCGATCAAAAATGGCGGATCCGGCCTCCTGCCCGCCCATCGGCCCAAATACTTGAAGTTTCTTATCGTCCTCTTATTGCTCACTCCGCATAGGGCGAAATGGGCTGGTTCGCTCCACGCCTTGAGGTCAAACTTTATACATCCCCCCGAGTTGAAAGCTATCTCGGCCATCTCCTTCAAAAGGGGAAGGTTCATGGATCCGTTGGTCTCCCAGCAAATCCTCAAGACTCGGTCCCGACACCGTTCCAAAGCGATTTGGGATGTCATCAATGAGTGGGGAAGTTGAGGGGTAGGGTCTCCCCCGAAAAAACAGATGCAGCTGGTTTGATCATCGACGAATTGGGCCAATTCCCGTGCGCTGATCCTCTCCCCTTGCTGAATCCTCTGCCTGAAACCCCAATTCTGGCAAAAGAGGCAATCGAAGGAACAGGCTTGATAGAAGACGGCCAAATTCTTGTAACCGTATTCGGAGCCCCTGGCATAGGAGAAGCGTGGATATCCCGAGACAGATCCTCCAGGACAGACCCAATCAGCCACACAGTTGGTTGGAAGGCTATCATAATACCATCCCAGGTTCCCCTCCTCCGATGTAACCCCCTCCAGGATCCCTCCTCGATTGCTTCTCACGCCACAGTATCCCTGCTCCCCATCGGGAATCCGACATTCATTGGAACAGATCCCGCAGGAGACCCCCTTGGGGTCTCGAGGAGGTTTCAAGGGCAGACCAAAGAGGCTCCTCGCAGCCTCATGCGCTTCTTCGATCTGCGGAACCACATCATCGAAGTGGTCTCGAATACAATGGAGGCAAAGCTTCAGGGTCTCGGATATCTCCCCTGATTCCCTCCCGCAACGGAGACACCTCTCCTTTGGGCCCCTGATGCTGGGAATAGCTCGCATTATCTCCCTTACTCAATCACCTTATAGACCACATCGTTTTCGCGGACGCGGTCCCCGATCTTGACCCCGATATCCGCACCAGGACCTGCCTCCTGTACGTTCTGGTTTTCGATCTGCATCGACCCCACCTCCTGGGTGAGATCCGTTGTGTGGCCCTTGATGTGGATGGTGTCTCCCGCCTTCAAGCTATCATCCGTTAGCTTAATCGCCGCAACACCGATCTTTCCAAAGAACTTGATTACCACACCCACCTTCTTCTCTTCCATCGATCTTCCCCCTTTCCTTCTGGTCTTACTCTACACCCCTTGGCAACTATATCACACATAGTGGGCAAAAAAAAGCGCTTAACCCCTGTAGTCCCGAGGTAACATAGGACTCCCTCCCTGAATGAATGGGATCGTCAAAGAGGGAATGAATTCAAGGGGTTAGTCGCTCCTCTCATACATCAACTTCCTCGCCCTCTCAATCACCTCTTCTACCTCAATGAGCTCCAGGCATCTCCGGTGATTACACCGTTCCAGTTCCTCTTCGGTACAGGGTGAGCAGCCCGGACTCTTCCTCAAGATAGCCACCCTTTCCCCCCGGGGCCCCCAGATTTTCGGATCCGTAGGGCCAAACAGCGCAATGGTCGGAATCCCAACGGCGGCAGCCAAGTGGGTCATCCCAGAGTCGTTTCCGATGTAACATCGGCACCTATCCAATAGTGAGGCAACGTGAATCAAAGGGAGATCCTCGGCCCACATGGGACTTATGGATCGCATCCGCTCCAATCCGCTCCCCAAATATTCCCTCTCGGCCGGGCCAATAAAGAGAATCGTCTTGAGCCGTAAATCATCGGTAATCCTTGCTGCCAGATCTAAAAAATTTTCTAGAGGCCAGAGCTTTTTGCGGCTTCCACTGCCCGGATGGAGGGCGACCAACCCCTCTTCCTCCTCTCCATAGGCACCTCTGTGCCTCAACCACTCCTCGGCGAACCACCTATCTTCCTCTAAAAGGAAGATCCTGGGAATGTTCCCTCCCGGAGGGATCCCAATTGATGAAAGGGAAGAGAGCATGTGGTCAATGACATGGACCCTCCTTCCCTGCTCGGGAAAGGGGGAAATGGAAAAAACTCTCTTAACCCCGGTCTTCCTCATATTGTCGGAGAAAATCCCGTCCCGATCTTGGAGGAAGAGAAAGGCTCGGTCGAAACCGGCGAAATATCGGGAAACCGCGACGCCGAGGTTGCCATCTTTTAGGTAAAAAGATCCGAGCCCGACCTGATCAATAGACCTCCCTTGGTCCACATAATATCGCCCCTTCACGAGCTGAAGGGTCCTGGGATAGCCTATCAATTCAATTCGCGCCTCGGGATAATACCGTCTAATGGTCCCGAAAACGGGGAGGCAGAGGATGAAATCCCCCAAACCTCCTTGATGGGCAATCAATATCTCTTCCGGCTTTTCCCCCTTCATGGGCTGAGTCTTCCACAAAATTGTGGAAAAGTCTGTTGATAACCTATTATTTCATCAATGTAAGTATCTTAAAATTCGAAAAATTTAGCAAATTGCCTAGAAATTAGTCAAATTAAAAACCCAAATAATATCAAATAGTTAACTTTTTCCCACGTATTTGCTTCTCCTGACCGCTCGAGGGCGAATCACCGGCCTTTTCACATCTCCCCATTCTTCCGGGATGAAGGGAGTGGAATGATATCATGCTCAAACCGCTTCTCGAAGGTGAGTCGCCGCCAATTCAGGGGGAGTTGGATTGACAAAAAACCCCGTACCCCACTCGAAACCCTCCCTCACCCGATTCTCGGCCTAATCTCCACGTGCCAGTGATATTCCGACCTATGGTATTTTTCCTGTATGGGAGAACTATGGAGGGCAAAACTGTAAGGGGGGTTCTGCAATAACCGCAAGAGCCGGCCGAAGATGGTTCCCATAACCTCGGCCAAGTCCCACATCTGCTCATCCCCGATGGAGACGAAATCAGGTGAGTGTCTCCTTGGGATGATCCAGATTTCGAATAACCTCTTCATCAATTCTCCTGGGGATGACCGGCATAGCCAACAGGTGGGAATGGGGATGTAAATAGAAGACACCAGGGTGATTCTTGAGGATTAAAATCTGTTTAAAACTTCTATCTCCGGCTAAGTCGGAGGACCTCTCCCTGTAAGCCCTTAATATCTTCTGGATTTGATCCGATCCCATTGTCCCCCAAGCCCTCCATGATCCGGTGTCTCAATGATGATCTCATGGGCTCCGACGGCATTCATCAGGTCATACATCCCCTCGGGCCTTTTATCCATCTCCCCTTCGATACGGAAGAAGGGGAATTTGTCGGGCACCACGCGCACAGCCCATTTCCCTTCTCCCCCCTCCTCGATGGCCAGGATTTGCTCAGGTGTAAGGGCCTCATTTCCCGGACAAAAACGGGCACGGCTCGATGGGCTCGAGTTCTCTGTAGGGTTTTTTGAAGGCCAGGAAGTCCTTGGGACCTTTAGTCTCCGTAGCCAAAATAACAACCCACCTACGGGCAATAGGCTCTCTTCTCAATTCCGCCATGAATACATAACTCCGGGATAGGAAAAGCCTCCTTGAGGGAAATCCACTGCTTCTCGGGCCAACATGTTAGTGAATCAATGAGGGCAAAGGGGCGAAAACCCTCGTCCATTACTGAACGTACTGAAGGCGCCAATCCAATTTATGCTAAAAAGGTGGCTTCCTCAGCGAGTTCCAGCCTTGAGATCCCCGAATAGTTTCTCGATGTAAAGCTTACATATGATCTTATTTCGATTGAGACAGTCCGGGCTCCTTTCCTCACGTTCATACCAGATACATCCGTTACATTCGGGCATCAATGGTCTCTTAAAATCTATGACTTTGCTCTCCTTTGGCTCACCCATTCAATACCCCCTCACAGCCGTTAAAGATTTATAGACGAATTGCCTTCCTCCCTCCTTTGAAACCTCCTCCGATCTCCAAATCAATCTTTTCTTGTAGAGGTTAAGCAATCTCGTCCCCCCGGTGTTCAATCCGATTCCCACCTCCTCAGCCAATTCCCTCAATGTGATACTCTCCCTCTCCATGATCGAAACGAGGGTCTTCCTCAAATAGTTATTTAAAAAACCGATGATGTGCCAGCCTCCAGCTTCCTTTACAGAGAAGACAGCTAGCTTCTTCCTCTCCAATGCCACTTCGATATTCTCCATCTGATTGGAGGAGAGGCCCTTTAAGACGATGAACTTGTCTCCATATTCCCCGCTCAAAAGTCTTGAGATCAATTTCGCGATCACCTCATCGGCACAGGAGTAATCGATCACCCCAACACCTGAAAAATCTAAAAAGGCAACCGTTGGATCCGCTTCCGCAATCAATTCCCGCTCCAGCCTTTCGCGAATAACCGCTCCCGTCTCCCTGGTCACGAGATTGATCGAACCGTTGAGCATCTCCTCTTTCATGAAGATCTTTAGATCGTAATTCCTCCTCCTCATTCCGACACCACAGTAAAGCAGGACATGGTTTGTTCAACTATTTCAATTGAACCTATTATAGAGAAAAAAAAGACCCCTGTCAAGGAAAAAATCAGAGATCTCTGAAAAACTGGAAAAAAGAGCTCTGAGCGCGAATTTATAGAGCGTCGCAGTGCTGCAGTCATGCGGTTTTGCGGTGTACATTCTAATTCAAGCGCGTGCAGAACCGCAACTGCAATGTTTGAGTCCGGAGAGCGAGTTTTGGGAACGAAGTAGCGCCTGAGCGCTATTTGCAATGAAGCGAACTTTAGAATGGTCGGAAAAAGGTTTTTGAGGAGCGAAGAGCGACCTTTTCAGACCTCTCAATCACTGGAGTTCCCTCAGTACCTCCTTTTCCCTTCGCTTCAATGCTCGTGAGGTGATCCCAACATGAACTTCATAGGCAGCGGAGTTCTCATCAACTGGGGATAATCTTTTATCCGTCCATTTCGGGCAGGATTAAACTGATCTGTGTCCCGGGGAAGAAGGTAACTCCGGAATGTACCCTTGATCCCTTTTCCCAGGATGGAAGGAGGGAGAACTTGGCGGTACCCGACCGTATTGAAATTTTCCCGTTCCATTTTTCCACGAATTTCCGTACCTCCGTGAGACCATGACCACGGCCAATATCTTCATATCTTGATGCCCCATGCAACAGGGCCCTTTCAATAGCCAGTAAATCAGACCACTTTTCACCACAAACCGATGAGAATCGAGGGGATAGGGAGTTTTTTATTCCGATTCCTAGATCCATCACGGCGATCTTCACGACGTTCTTGGCGAGGCTCTTAGCATAAAAATATTTCTGGATCCCCACGTACCCGATGTTTTGGCTGTGCTCCAGTATGTTCTGACATACCTCTGATAACGCGACGATAAAATGATGAATGGCCCTCTCGTCGTAGTGAAGATGGGTCTCTAAAATCGATCCAGCTCGATCTCTCACTCGGTCAACGATGAAATGGATGTCATCCGATTTTTCTATTCTGGTGATCTCCAAGAGGACATCCGAGGAGATACTTCTGTGATACGTTTCCGTATGATCGAGATCAGGAGGGTCCAAGAAAAATAGTCCCGAATGAAAGCGAAAAAAATCCATTCTTTCCAGATATTTCGAAACTTCCTCTGTCCTGGGAACGCGTAAAATGACCTTTTTACCCAGTGATTTAAGGTAATACCCAAATTCCAGCATCCCCACCATCCCATAGGGATCGATGAAAGTAACATCCCCTAAATCGATACCTATCCGGTCAGATTCCGTCCACGTCCTCCTGCCAAATTGGCCAAGAAAAAGCTCAAAGCCCTTTTCATCAACCGTGGGGGGAGGAGCCAGAACAAGATCCATATCTCCGTGCCTCATGAATCGAAGGTCCCCCAAATTGAGGAACCACAGTGCATACATCTGCCATGGGCAATGTCATTCCTCAAGACGATGAACCCATTCCTTCGAATAAGGAGATTCCTACAACGGGGGCAATAGGTATTCTCGGCGGAGTGTCCATGAACATTCCCCAAATAGACGTATTCCAAGCCCTCCTTCAAACCAATCTCCCTAGCCACCTCCAATACCTTCACAGGGGTGGAAGGCAAATGTGAAAGGTCTAAATGGGGAACAAACCTGGTCACATGCCATGGAGTAGATTTTCCTAAGGAGTTGCGAATCCAAGCGGCGATATTTTTCAGCTGTTGAATATCATCGTTATATCCAGGAATAAGGTTGGAGATAACCTCCACATGCATGCCCCATTTCCGCCGTGCCCTGATGGTCACTTCCAAAATTCCCTCAAAACGTTCCAGATGAGCAATTCTTCGGTAACTCTCTTCGGAGAATCCCTTTATATCGACCCGAAAGGAATCCAGGTATGGCCCTACCAAATCCAACGCCTCGGCTGTAATAAACCCGTTCGTGACATAGTTGGTCTTCAACCCCTTTTCCTTGGCAAATTTCGCGCAGTCTAAAGTATATTCAAACCAGAGAGTCGGTTCATTGTAGGTCCAGGAAATTCCCACACACTCGTTATCCTTCGCCAACTGAATGACTTCCCCCGGTGAGAGATACCGGATGCGTCTTTCTCCTTCTTCTGGCTTTGCATGGGCGATATCCCAATTTTGACAGCCAGGGCACTTGAAATTGCAGCCCAGGCTCCCCAGGGAAAGCCAGGGGCTACCCGGATAGTAGTGGAAAAGGGGTTTTTTCTCAATTGGAGAGACCATTATCGTGGATACCCATCCATAGATCAGGGAGTAGAGGTGGCCTCCCCGATTCAACCTGGTCTCACAATACCCCCTTTTGCCCTCCGATATAACACACCGGCGCTGGCAAATAGTGCACTGAACCCTTTTGCCGGGAAGTCGATCATAGAGGATCGTTTCGAACACCTCTAGCTCGCTTCCCTGGAGTCGTTCGGAGCGAATGGAACGAGCGACAAACATCTCATTCAAGGAAAGCCCATTCAGCGGGACAAAGGGGATTAAAAAAGAGGCCACCAACAATCTAATCCGGGTTCAGCCGCCCCTGTTAAAACCGCTTTTCGCATTGTGGACATAAGGAGGCCTTTTTGATATCCGTATCCAATAGGCTATTGGAGAAGTGCATAACGCAAAGTGGATTGTAACAATGTCCCAACCCATAGGTATGGCCTAATTCATGAACTCCTTCCTTGAGAACCCGTTCCCTAAATCGGTCTATATCCTCGGGTAAACCATAAAATTCCTGTTTCAACCGGCAAAGGGAAATGATCGCCACCCGGCTTTCCAAGTCGGCTTCCCCGAATACAAAATTTAAGGAGGGAACATAGAGGTCAAAGTCAACCACCCCGAGAACCCGATCCCCTATTCCCCTCTCGACCTCCCTGAGTTTGAGAAGGATGCCCGATGAAAAATACTGTTTTCTCCCCCCGTCGTAAGCAAAATCAGGGGAATCCAATGGTTGCCCCATGCATACCTCTTTCTCGAAGATTTTCCCTATGGATTCTTGTAGGCCCTCTAAAATCCTGCCATCGACCTCTCCTACAGCCACGATGACAATCCTCCCGGCCACCTTCTTGCCCCACGTATCTTTTCTCCTACGATGAAAACCCTTGATCAAAGCCATAAAACAACGCCCGCCATGATCCGCTATGAGATGCTATCACCCTTCTCCCGTATCCGGTTTAATGGGTACCCAGCAACCACTTTCCCATCGCCCTTCGGAAGGAACTCACGATTCCTCATCACACCTTGAACATTCGCCTTTTTGATTAATGGATAAATTGAGAGGATCCCTCTCCCGCTGGATAAGGCCCTTCACCTCTGGACAGGGGATCTTCTACAAATCTGTCCCTACATCCCTTACAGAGGAGAAAAGCCATCTCTTGATAGACATCCTTTTCCAGCTCTTGGGGATCCATCCTCTCAATCTCCCCCATCAATCGGTGCACCTCCTCCTCGATATCCCCCTCGGGAAGGTTCAATACCCCATCGAAATCCGCATAAACCCGAATATCTACTACGTATTTTAAGCTTCCCTCTGGCAAACGCTTGCCGCACCTTAAACAGTATTGTCCAGCCATGTTCTTACCACCTTTGGAAATCCCTGCCCGATCCCATGGGGTTCAATCCCTTCCACTTGGGTTATCTTCCATCTGCCTCCCTCCTTGATGAAACTCATCTTTACTTGATTCGAAAAATCCCCGGATCCCAGGAGATAGACTTTTTGTCCCCTATAACTCACCTTCACCTTGAGGTCAAAGGTTACGGAGGCCGCCTCCTTATCGAGCAAGGTGATCCGGAGGTTTCTGAGATCAATTTCAAAGGGGTCGAACTCCTGGAAGATTCGGGTTAAAAGCCCTTTAACGCCCACATATGTCAACCCGTATTCATCCTTATAATGAAGGGAAACATTCCGGAGGCATTTCCCCAGGTCCTTGGCCTCTATGCCCTGAACTCCCTCCTTAACGCCCTTCCTTATTCTGGCTTCCTCTGAGATGAGAAGGGGTCTCACGAATAAGAGGTAAATCAACAAAGCCAGGGCTAGAGCGATGACGAAACCCTTTCCCCTCATACAATCCTTCCTGAAAAATGACCGGCCAAAGCCCTACCCGATCTCTCCCTTCCAAGCTTCCAGATCCTTCAGAGCCCTTTCCGCCAACTTCCTCCGTTTGGGCCTACCCTTGAGCATTGGGTTCAAAGGGGGAAAGAGGCCAAAATTGACGTTCATGGGCTGAAAGTCCTTGAGGGGGGGGCTCGTTATATAAGTAACCAATGATCCCAAGGCCGTTGTTGGAGGTGCAACCACAAAGTCCATTTTCCTCATCAACCGGTGGCCGTTCAACCCAGCCAGCAATCCCATAGCCGCAGACTCCACATAACCCTCTACGCCTGTCAACTGCCCCGCGAAGAAGATATTCGGTTGCCTTCTCACCTGAAAGGTGTTCCTCAATACCCTGGGCGCATTGATAAATGTATTCCGATGTTGACTCCCAAATCGAGAGAACTCCGCCCTTTCGAGTCCCGGAATCATCCTGAAAATTCGCTCCTGTTCCCCCCATCTCAATTTTGTTTGAAATCCCACCATGCTGTATAAGGTATCCGAGAGGTTATCCTGCCTCAATTGGACTACGGCAAAGGGTTGTTGGCCCGTCTTGGGATCTATTAGACCGACGGGTTTTAATGGACCAAAGGCCAAGGTATCAGCACCTCGTTCCGCCATTTCCTCCATGGGCAGACATCCCTCGAATGGGGCATCTCTCTCGAAATCCCTTGTCGGAACCCTCTCAGCCGTCACCAATTCATCGACAAAACGATAATAGTGCTCTTTGGTCATGGGGCAGTTGATGTAGTCATCCCCTCCTTTTCCATATCTGGAGGCCTTAAAGATGACCTCCATATTAATCGATTCACGGGCGACAATGGGGGAGACGGCATCGTAAAAATAGAGGGATCGTGTTCCCGTTAGAACCATGATCTCCTTGGCGAGTCGATCCGAGGTGAGAGGTCCCGTGGCGATGATGGTGGGAAGGTGGAGAGGAATTCGATCCACCTCCTTTCTGATCAGTTCAACGCCGTTTTTTTTCTCCAAGGCCCGGGTGATATAGTGAGAAAACGCTTCCCTATCCACGGCCAAAGATCCCCCTGCAGGCACCCTCGTGTGATCGGCCGCCTCAATAATAAGGGACCCCAGTCGCCTCATCTCCTCCTTTAACAAACCAACGGCGTTCTCCAGAGAGGTTGACTTGAGCGAATTGCTGCAGACCAGTTCCCCCAAATTATCCGATCGATGAGCAGGTGAAAATCGGATCGGCTTCATCTCAAAGAGGGTTACCTTCGTTCCCCGGGCTGAGGCTTGCCAAGCCGCCTCACAACCAGCTAAACCGCCGCCGATGACAACGAGATGACCATTTTTGAACGGTCCCTTCATCTAAATTTCCCTTTATTATTCAGATAATACGTCTAATAGAGACATTTTTCAATACGAAAACCGAAGGAGGAACCAAAAAGGCTAAAATCCGAGGAAAGCCGAGCCCAAGTCCTTGACAAAGGGGGGGATGCTCCATTACCATAAGAAGTCGAATTTCCCCGGAGTAGGCCTTTGAAACTGGAACTTATCTCTCCAGCCTCGGAGGAGAACGCCCGCGTTCCCAACCTCTCGCTGCCTCTCATTGCCTCCCTCACCTCGCCTGATACCGAAATCTCCTTCACCGATGATCTGATCAACCCCATTGACCCCGAAAAGGACCTCAAGGACGTCGATCTCGTTGGAATCACCGTCCTCAGCACCACGGCCTTGAGGGCCTATCAGATCGCCGACGCCTATCGGAAAAAGGGGACAAAGGTCGTATTAGGAGGCATCCATCCGACCGCCGTTCCGGATGAGGCCATCGAACACGCCGACGCCGTGGTGATTGGCGAGGCCGAGCAGAGCTGGCCTCAATTGGTGAAAGACTTCCAAAAGGGAAATTTGAAGGCCTTTTATCGGCAAAATCGGTTGACTGACCTTTCGACCTTACCCGAACCCCGCCGCGATATCCATGGGTCAAAGGGATATTTCCCTTTGGCCGTAGTCCAGGCAACCAGGGGATGCCCTTATCGGTGTGAGTTCTGCTCGGTGAGGACATTCTTCGGGGACACCTTTCGACTCCGTCCAGTGAGAGATGTCATCTCCGAGATAAAGAGAATTCGCCATAAACTCATTATTTTTAACGACGACAACATCATCGGGCATCCGCGATATTCAAGGGAATTGCTTCAGGCTCTCATTCCGTTGAAAAAGAAATGGGTTGGGCAGGCTTCCCTGGCCGGGTTAGGAAATGAAAAGACCATTCGTTTGATGGCCCAAAGCGGCTGTACCGGATTGCTTATCGGCTTTGAATCCATTGTCGAGGAAAATATCGCCTCGATTGGCAAGTTCCAAAACAGGCCCTCCCACTATATGGAGGTTATTAACTCACTCCACCGGAATGGCATCGCCATCTGGGCCTCCTTCATCTTCGGGTTTGATCATGACCACACCACCGTCTTCGAGCGTACGGTGGAATTTGCCATCAAGGCTAAAATCTTCTCAGCGGTTTTCGCCATGCTGACTCCCTATCCGGGCACAGAATTCTATAATCGGATGAAGGCCGAGGGAAGGTTGGCCGATGAGAGATGGTGGTTGAAGGAGGATCAGCAGGATCATGCTCCTCATTTCGAGCCTATTGGAATAAGCCGACGGCAGTTGCGGGAGGGATGGAAATGGGCTTGGAGGGAGTTTTACTCACTCGGATCCATCATAAGACGATTTCAATGGGAATTTCCACCGACACTGGTCAACCGATTAGTCTACTTTCCCTTCGGCCTCATGCAAAACCGGTTTATGAGGAAAAAAATACTCCAAGGTAAGAGGCTCTACCGGCTCAAGTTCCCCCCTATTTGATGGCCCCCTTTTCCCAATCGGGTCGGCCGAAATCTCCGAAAAATACTGATTTATCCACCCGCTCCATATGCTGCCATCTGCTTAAACCCCTACCTGGCCAGCGTCGGAGCTGAACGGATATTCAAAATCGAAGATATGGAGCTATGAAGAGGGTATTCAGAAATTCAACCGTGTTCTTCTTCATCTTTTTAATGAAGGGCGATGTGGCATATTTAAGCAGAATTACCATTTTTCTGTTGATTACATGTTTCTTTTACCCTCACCATTAAAGCACTTTATCGTTCACGAGATTTGGAGGGCACCTACCCGTGAGCCCTGCCACCAAATTTTCTGCCGCCATCTTCGCCATCCTTAGCCGGGTCTCATGAGAAGCACTCGCAATATGAGGCACCAAAACAGCATTCTTCATCCGCATGAGAGCAGGCTCGACCTCGGGCTCCCTTTCATAAACATCCAGCCCAGCACCGGCAATCTTTCCGCCCTGCAAAGCCTGAACCAATGCCTTCTCATCAGCGACAGGGCCTCGAGATGTATTGATCAAAATTGCGGTGGGTTTCATAAGGTCCAATTCGGCCGTGGAGATATAGTGTCTTGTTTCGGCAATTAAGGGCACATGGACCGTTGCAAAATCTGACTCCCTGAGCAAGGCCATTTTATCAATAAAACGAACTCCCAGCTCTTCTTCAATGGACCGAGGCATCCGAATAACATCTGTATACAATATCTGCATATCAAATCCTTTGGCACGTCGTGCAACACGCTGTCCAATTCGCCCCAAACCACATATGCCAAGAACCTTGTGGTGAATATCATAACCCAAGAATTGCATTAATCCCCATCCCTTCCATTTGGAGGAACGGAGATATTGATCCGCTTCAACGACGTGTCTTGCCGTGGCGAACAATAACGCCCACGCGAAATCAGCCGTGGTGTCGTCTAAGACTCACGGTGTATTCGTAACCATGACCCCCCGACGGGTGCATGCGTCAACATCAATATTATCGTATCCTATGGCGACGTTAGAGACAATCTTTAGCTCGGGGCAATGAGAAAGGACATCCTCATCAATCCTCTCAGTGAGCAGAATGATTACCCCCGTCTTGCCTTGGAGTTTTTTTATCAACATTTCGGGGATAGACGAGTATCGCTCTGGTTCCCCTCAACCTCGAAATGTTCTTTGATAATGGCGACGACCTCATCAAAAATCTTCCGGGTTATTAAGACTTTGGGCCTCATGGTATTCTGTCCTCCCGTCATCTCATTCGAGGGTCGAGAAAACCGGCCCTATTTCTCGGTGGGAACGTTGCACCGCTTTCAATAGAGATGTTCTCCCCGGTTGAAAAAACGCCTGAAACCTTCCCTGTCCCCGGAGGCTCGAGAGATGCGTCTCAACCCCTCTCTCAGAGATTCCGTGTCCGTGGCGAAGGAGAGTCGCAAATAGTGGAAGTCCTCAGCTCCAATGCGACCAAAGGACTTCCGATCCATAGTTGCCACCTGATGTTCGAAGAGCAAGAACATCTGGAAGAGGGTCGAAGGGCTCGTCTTACCCCTTATCTCAGCGGGAAGACCCTGAAATGCACCCATAATCCCCAGATTCTCGCCAACTTCGCCGATATTCGGGAAGACGTAGAATGCCCCCTTCGGCCTTTGGCACCGAATCCCCTCGATTCCGTTGAGCCCATCGACGACTAAATCCCTCCGCTCATGGAAAATGGTCACCATCTTACGAATGGCATCCTGGCTGAGTGGTGACTCAAGGGCGATGCGAGCTCCTTCCTAGTTGTAGGGAGGAATACAGGAAAAATAGTTGATATTGAGATTCTTGAAGACCTCAGCCTCCTCCACCGTGGGGAAAAGAGCCCAGCCGATTCTGCCCCCGGTCCAGGAAAAGCTCTTCGATGCCCCACTGACCAGGATGGTGACCTTCTCCATCCCCGGACAGGAAATAATACTCTGGTGCTCGCTCTCATCGAAAAGGATGTGCTCATACACCTCATCGGAAAATACGCGAACCTCCTCGGGACATCGCCAGATTTTCTGGTCCGTCCTGTATGACGGAACGGGTCGGGATAGAATAAAGGAGGGGTTGCTCCGCTGTGCAACCCAATATTACTCTATTAAAATGGGGGTAAATATCCCTGAATGACCTTGATGCTGATGGGTGACTGGTGCAGTGAAGAAATCACTGATACTAAGACCTAAAGAAATTTCGGCAATGGTATGGATTCTGTGAATCATGGTGGTGGATCGGCATACTCAACCTCTGCAAGGAAAAAATAGATCTTTTCCTTGCCCGGGGGGAGTTTTTCTGGAGCTTCCGGAGTTTTTGCAGAACACCGTTGTTCCTGAGCGCAAATTCCTGGAAAGGTGGGGTACCCATCGAGGGTGAGCAGAGCTTGTCCTGAGCGCAGTCGAAGGAAAGGGGAAGGCCAGCCCTTCAGAGGCTGGAAGGGGAAAGTATTCCCCACCTGCGAACCCCGAAAGGGTCACCTCGGAAGGACTGAAGCGAAGGGACAAGGCTGTTCACATATCGAAAATAAAAAATGCTATAAATTCAATTGGTTACAAAAATACTGCCAATGAAAGCCAGGAAACTCCAGGAGTTTTTCCCTTGACAGGGGGCCTTTTAATGGGTGACCCCTTATCCTCTGTTGAGATCATCCAGCGCCTGTAGCTCAACGGGTTGGGTTCAACCGTTTTTGGCGGCGAACTGACCCATGAAATCGGCCAGGGCCTTGGCACCTTCGATCGGCATGGCGTTGTAAATCGATGCTCTGCAGCCCCCCACCGAGCGGTGTCCCTTGAGGCCGCTCATGCCTTGGGCGGTCACTTCGGCGATGAATTTTTTCTCCAGATCTTCGCTAGGTAGCCGAAAGACCACATTCATCTTGGAGCGGCAATGGGCAGGTACTGGACAGCGGTAGAATTCGGGGTTCTTCTCCATCGCGCCGTAGATAAGTGAGGAGCGTTCGTCTGCCAGTTTTTCCATGGCCTGGAGGCCGCCTTGTTCCTTGATCCATTCCATGACCAAACATACCATGTAGATGGCAAAGACCGGCGGGGTATTGTACAGCGATTCCTTGTCGGCATGAATCTTGTAGGAAAGACATGCGGTCACATTGTCCGAGCAGCGATCGAGCACGTCGTCGCGGATGATCACCACGGTCACCCCGGCCGGGCCGACGTTTTTCTGGGCGCCGGCGTAGATCAAGCCAAACTGATTCAGGTCGAGTCGCCTGCTCATGAAGTCTGACGACATGTCGCAAACAATGGGCACACCATCCGTGTCCGGAAACCGGTGCCACTGAATACCGCCAATGGTCTCGTTGGAGGTCATGTGCAGATAAGCCGCCTGGGGATCGAGCTTGAGATCGTCGGGATCGGGCAGGTTGAGGTACTTGTCCTTCTCTCCGTCAAAAACCACGTTGACCTTACCGACCTTCTTGGCATCCTCGTAGGCCTTTTTGGCCCAGGAACCGGTTACGGTAAAATCACAGCTCTTGCCTTGGGGCAACAGGTTGAGTGGAATCATGGAGAACTGCATGGTGGCCCCACCGCCAAGGAACAACACCTTGTAGTTGTTCGGCAGATGAAGCAGCTCACGAATCAAGTCCATGGCAGCGTGGTGGACCGCATCGTATTCGGCCGCACGATGACTCATCTCCAGGATGGACATGCCTTTGCCCTGGAAGTCGACCAACTCATCTCGGGCCCGCTCCAACACAGGCAACGGTAGGGTCGAAGGACCCGGGTTGAAGTTGAAAATCCGGCTCATGATTCACCTCCTCCTTATAAAATCGTCCAGGATCTGAACTACCTCTTCCCCGATCCTACCCAGGTTCTCCTTGGAGGAGGCACCCAGGTGGGGTATCATGATTACGTTGGGAGCCTTAAGCAACGGGTAATCCTCCGGCGGCGGATCGGACGGCCATACGTCGGTTGCGTAGGCCCCCACCTTCCCGCTTTCGAGTGCCTGAACCATGGCATTGGCGTCCACCGTGTCGCCACGACCGGTGTTGAGGACCACTACACCGTCCTTCATGGCAGCGATGATGTCGGCGTTGATGATCTTTCTGGTCTGGTCGGTGAGCGGTAAGTGCAAAGAGACGTAATCGGCCCCACTGACCGCCTCGGCCAAGTTGGGCTTGACCTCAGCGTGCTCGTATGGCTGGTTGGATTTTCGAAAAGCCCGTAGCTTCATCCCAAAAGCCTTGGCCCTGACGGCAAACTCGGTGCCGATGTTTCCCACACCCACCAAGCACAAGGTCTTACCGTACAGCTCTGTGCGCTTGAGCTCTTTTTTCATCCACTTTCCCTCGGTCATGCTTTGGTGGCCTTCTATCAACCGGTTGGGCACAGCCATCATAAGAGAAAAAGCCAGCTCCGCCACCGCAATGCCCGACGCCTTGGGGGTGTTGTCGACTTGGATGCCCTTTTCGGACGCGTACACCTTGTCGATGTTGTCGATGCCCACACCGCCACGGATGATCAGTTTCAACTTGGGCGCTCCATCGATGTACTCCCGGGTGCACTTGGTCTCGGCGCGTACCAAGACCACCTCAGCCTCCTTCAAACGGTCCTTGTCCTCGGTTACCTCACCAAACTCTTTGAGCTTGTCGGGCAGTTCTGGACCAAATGCATCGGAGATTAAAATCAACATGGCAAGACTCTCCTTTCATAAAGATGGGTCAGCGTGACTCTAGGCTGCGCACCACCATCCCGGAGCGCAGCTTGGGCTCAAACCAGGTCGACTTGGGCGGCATGACACGCTGGCTGTCTGCGACGGCCATCAGGTGGGCCACGCTGATCGGGTACAGGGCAAAAGCCACGCGCATGTCTTTGGCGCAGCGTCGTTCCAACTCGCCAGTGCCCCGGATGCCACCGACAAAATCGATGCGTTCATCTGTCCGCGGATCACCGATTCCCAACACCGGCCCCAAGAGATTCTCCTGAAGAACGGAAATATCCAGGCTGCGGACCGGATCGTCAGGATCAAAGCTACCCTGCTTGGCCACCAATCGGTACCACTTGCCGTCCAAAAAGCAACCGAAGGTATGCAAATCGTCCGGCTTGGCCCGGTCTGTGTGCGTAACCTCGAACTTTTCGGCCACCTTGGTCCAAAAGTCCTCTGGATTCAGGCCATTAAGATCTCGAACCACCCGATGATAGCCCATGATGCGTAGCTGATCGTCCGGGAACAAAACCGCCAGAAAGTGGTTGTAGGGCTCGTCACCACTATGGTGGGGATTGCGTTTACGCATGAGGTTGCGCACCCGATAGGCCGAGGCGCTACGATGGTGCCCATCGGCCACGTAGAGCGCGTCCACCTGAATAAAAGCTTCCTGGAGTCGCTCGATCTCCCCGGGTGCTGAGACTACCCATAAGGTATGCCCCACCCCATCATCGGCTACAAAATCGTACACCGGTTGGAACTGGGTGCACAGCTGGTTTATCTTCTCGCTGATGGTCGCTTTGCCACGGTAAGTAAGCAGCACTGGCCCCGAGTTGGCTTGAAGAATCTCCATGTGTCGGGCACGATCGTCCTCCTTGTCACGCCGGGTATGCTCATGTTTCTTGATAGCATCCGATTCGTACTCCTCCACGCTGGCCCCCACCATGAGCCCACGCTGGGTGTGCTCACCCATGCGCAGTTGGTAGATGTAAAAACAGGGTGTCTCGTCGCGAATCAACACCCCATCGGATAGCAGCTTGCGAAGGTTCTCGGCACCCTTTTGGTAAACCGCTTCGGAGTGGACATCCACCCCAGGGTCCAAATCGACCTCGGCCTTGACCACCCGTAAAAAGCTGAGGGGGTTACCGGCAACAATCTGACGAGCCTCTTCAGAGTTGAGCACATCGTAAGGCGGACTGGCGACTTGGCTTACCCGATCGGGCCTGGACCTCACTCCAGGAAAAGGTTGAATGTCGGCCACGGATTGCCTCCTCATCTATTATGGTGAAACCAAAAAGACCCACCAAACATCCAGCCGGTGGGCCCATGTGAATTCACCTTGTTATGTGGCTAAAGAAATCCACATGGGCGCTTCCTAGGTATCACATCAAAATAGACGATTATAGAGACACTCAACAACCGCTCGGTTGATAGGAAATTGCTTTTTGAACCCGCAAAACCTTTTAACCCAAAATCAGGAAAATGTCAACCTTTTTTTCTATTTTTTTTCTATTTTTGATCCGAGATTGATCTTTGGAAGCCGATGTAACGGTAGGAGTTGAGATAGGATTGAGATCTTGGGGCTAATTGCCGGTTTTTGGGTAATGAGCCGGCAGGAGATGGGTAGAGCTTCCCACTAGCCCTCATGACAGCGAATGAAAGAGTGCTCAATGCTTCGACAAGCTCAGCACAAGGCCTCGACAAGCTCAACACAGGCTTAACATGATAGATGGCTCTTCACAGCTCGGCCAACCATCATCGAAGGGTTCATAGACTATCTGGCCATTTTGATCAAAGGCTTCTTGGCTGGGCGGGCCTCGGGAATGAGGGCATAGAGCTTCCGGTGAACAAGTCACAAGGTGGAAGTATCAAGATCGTCTGGCAGCTACCAACGTTACCGTTCATCGGAGATGTTCTGCACAATGCGTTCTATGCCGGGGCCTATGAAATGGCAAATAGGTCGTGGTAGGAATGCCGGTTGCCCGGCACCCCCCGCCCAGATCCCGGCATGCGTCACTAACGCGTCGGGCTCCTGCCTCAGGTAACAACGTCGAAGCGCTCTATTAAGGATAAGGATGACAGATACGGGGTAACGGAATCCGCTTTGCAATCAGACGCTGCATCCGGTCCCAAGTCAAGTTATGTTTGTGGCTACGGCGTCTTAACACTCTCATCCACATCCGGCAGACTTCCTTGTAAAATACACTTATTGACGATCCATTCATTGGCACGCCAAAATACCGGATGTGACCAGCAACAACTGTGCGCAAATAAGCACCCTGCTCTGGAACCGAGTCGTGCATACGCCGCCACAACTCAGCATACACCTCTTTCAACTTCAATTACCGCTTCTTGCGCATCGTCTTTCGAAGTATATTACCGGCTCTGCTATGTCTCAACCATATAACGTCCAGCATCACCGGCTGAATAACGACGTCCGGTGCATGCTCATGTTAGGCAGTCGCAATGAGTGGTCAATAAAGCAGGACTCGTTTAATGCGCTTACCCACGCTTCATTGTTCAGTGTACGACCCTGATCCCCCACTACTCTTGCTACACGTATCATCTTGCTTCTCAAAGAAGCTCGTGAAGCTTCTCCATAACGTCGGCGTATTCGTTGCCGCGGAAGCAGAACTGAAGTTCGCAGAACCGTTCCCTCAGCTCCTTGACCTGGTCGGTGACGTTAGCTTTGTTCATCACTACGTCATGAATCAGGGAAGCCAGGGCGCGGAAGTCGTCTTCTCCCATACCGAAGCGAGTCATCTCAGATACGCCCATCCGCAGAGACCCTGAGGCCGTGAAGCCCTCTTCGTCTGGGCTGGCCTGATAGTTACAAATGATGTTGTTGGCTTCGAGTCGGCTGGCGATTTCCGGGCCGCAGCCGTAACCCACATTCACCACCACCTGGTGTGTTTCGGTAAAGTCAATAGTTGGATCGCCAGCGACATCCAGGCCGCAGTCCTTCATCGCTCTGGCGAACGCCTTGGCGTTGGCGATCACCTTGACCTGGTATTCATCCTTGAAGTGGCTCATCTCGTAGGCGGCTATCAAGAGCCCCAGCAACGTGCCGAGGTGGTGATTGGACACCGAGCCGGGGAATGACCGCCGATAGAGGGCCTCCCAGAGCTCGTAACGCTCTTCGTGCTCCTGGAACCTGCTGCCCACAACGCCACGCTGGGTGCCGAAGAATGTCTTGTGGGTCGAACCGGTAACCAGGTCAGCCCCTTCGGCAAACGGCTGTTGAAAGTGCGGGCCGATGAGCCCGAGCACGTGGGCCATATCGTACATCACCACCGCATCAATGCCCTGGGCGTTAAGGAAACAGGAGATCTCAGCGACCGGTTCTTTGTGGAGGACCATACTCTTGCCGAAGATGATCAGCTCCGGTCGGTATTCATCGATAAGTTCCAGTGTGGCTGGCACGTCAATGTTGTAGCGATTGTCGGCCAGCATCGGGAAATTTACCACCGCCGGGCGCTCCGTGCGCGGGTCATGGGCGACATAGTCCCTCAGGGCGCCCATCGGCTGAGCGCTGAGGTGACCACCCTTGCCAATGTGGTTGTTCATCACCTGGCGAATTCGCCGCGGCTCGCGCTTGCGGTCTGCGCGGTTGATGTAATCCACCATCGCGCTGAACACGGCCGTATTGGCCATTTGTCCGCTGATGAGGCGCATCTCCACTTCCTCGCAGCCCAGGAACTTCCTCATCTCCTCATCCAGCAACCTCTCAATCTCGCTGATGAACTCTGTGCCCTGGTAGTAGAAGATGTCCGCCTCGTAGAAGGCCTCCAACTTTCTGTGCTCGGCGTAGCGGAAGGCCGGGTCCATGACCGAAACCAGCCGGGCCATCGGCGAGATCGTCATCTCCGAGGGAATAAGGTTGATGCATTCCCGCTGCCGCCAGCGTGTGTTCCCGAGGGTCTCTTGCAGAAGACGCCGCACTTTGGCCGGCGCATCGCCGGTTGGCAGTTTCTCAGTCTCCAGCTCGTGATCGAAGACGATTGGGCGAGCGTACGGAGGTGCATCACTGCGCAGGTGGAACGGGACAACCACAGCATCGATTGCCCTGCCGCGAATATCAATGGTGACCTTCTCATCCTCGATTATGTCGCTGTCGATATAGGCCAGGCAGATCGGCCGAAGCTCCCGCTGGTCGGTCTGGGTGGACGCCAACCCTTCGCCTTTCACGGCCCACATGGGGATCATCGTGCCGCTGGTCACGTAGCCCACGTGCTTGTCATCTTTGAACACCTTGGCCCCCTCACGGGCAATGCCTCGTCCTGCCACTGCAATCAACTGGATCAGGCGAGGCAGGTCGGAAATCATCGAGTAATCGCGGGCAATAATTTTTCCGAGTGCCTCAAATTGCCTGGCCAGAGCTGCCCGGCCAACGAACTCGCCCTTGAGTGGTGAAAAGCTCACGCCGAACTTCACCTGTGGGCAGGCCATCATGGGGATTTCATTGCCCTCGTGGTCTTCACCCAGTTCATGGCCATAAAGCGGTAGGCCGGCTTCCAGGCGAAGCGTGTCCCGTGCACCGAGGCCAATGGGCGTTGCTCCCCTGGCCACGAGTTGGTCCCAAAGCATCAGGCCGTCTTCTCTGCTGGCAAAGAGCTCGAAACACACGGGCTCGCCAGTGTAGCCGGTGCGGGACACCATCACTTTGGCACCGGAGATCGTTACAATACTTACGGTATTTCGCATGGGCTCTGGAAGCGAGCCGACCTGGATGATCCCTCCCAGCAGATCGCGCGACATCGGCCCCTGAAGCGCAAGCATGGCGATCTCTTTGGTGCGGTCGATCAGCTCAACGTCATCGAAATCCTTTAGAAACGACTGGAGGTGCTCCCAGTCCTTCTGGCGGTTGGCGGCGTTGACCACCAAGAGATATTCATCTTCGACAAAGTGATAGAGAAACGCGTCATCAACGGCCCCACCGGTTTCGTTGGGGATGAGTGTGTACTGTGCA
>CBDUXJ010000007.1:0-23520 GCA_965371165.1 uncultured Syntrophobacterales bacterium
GTCTGCCTTTTCTTCATGATGTACCCAATCATGGTGAAGATAGATTTCGCCGAGGTTCTCAAGGCAGGGAAGAATGCCAAGCCCGTGGGACTGACCCTTTTCGTAAACTGGGCCATCAAGCCTTTTAGCATGTATGCGATCTCCGTCTTCTTTCTCGGTATGCTGTTCCTCGGTTTCATCGGCCCCGATGCTATTGACCACGTGAAAATTCCACTGGGCCTTGATTTGCCCGTCGGTGCCACCCATGGTGTTGGAAAGGTTGTCCTGCTCAATGGGATCAAGATTCTGGAAGTGCCGCTCTGGCGCAGCTACCTTGCTGGGTGTATCCTCCTCGGGATCGCTCCGTGTACGGCCATGGTACTGGTCTGGGGGTACCTGGCAAAAGGCAACGACGGTCACACCCTCGTCATGGTTGCCATCAATTCGTTGACCATGCTCTTTCTGTACGGCCCGCTCGGCGGTTTCCTGCTCGGGGTCGGTCGCCTACCGGTCCCCTGGCAAGCCTTGCTTTTGTCTATCGGAATCTATGTAGCCCTTCCCCTCGTCGCGGGCTACTTCTCCCGTAAGTGGATCATCAAAGTGAAAGGCGAGTACTGGTTCAAGGAGAAGTTCTTGCACGTTCTCACGTCAGTTACCATCGTAGCACTTCTCGTTACCCTGATCCTCCTCTTCTCCTTCAAGGGAGACGTGATTCTCTCGAACCCGCTCACGATCCTGTGGATCGCGATTCCGCTCTTCATCCAGACCAACTTCATTTTCTGGCTCAGCTACGCTTTCGCAAAGCTCTTGCACCTGACGTACGGAGACGCAGCTCCTTCTGCGATGATTGGGGCTTCCAACCATTTCGAGGTAGCAATCGCCACGGCGGTGATGATCTTTGGATTGGCCTCAGGTGCTGCCCTCGCTACTGTGGTGGGGGTATTGATTGAGGTCCCCACCATGCTCATGCTGGTCGCTTTTTGCAAGCGGACCCGTCACTGGTTCGCCACTGGCGATCCGGCGAATGCGGCCTCGTTACAAGAAGAAGCGGCAAAGCATACAATGACCATTGACCCAAAAGAGTAAATGGAAAAGGAAGGGGATCCTACGCTTTTTCGGATAAACACGGTGGGTTTCTCTGGGAGATCACAGGTACACCGCATTATTCCAAAATAAAAGGAGCGAGAATGGCTGATACCAACGCTGATCGGGTACAACGCCCTATCAAATCTATTACTAATACCATTACCCTGGCAAACCGCTGGGACCATTTTCTCGCACGGTGGGGATTCAAACGCAATCACCATTTGGTTGAACCGGGGCTTTATGCCCTGAGCAATCCAACAGCGGACTCGCCTGTTTTTGTCACCGCCAATTACACGCTCAGCTTCGACGCCCTGCGGTCGGCATTGGCGGGAATTGCGGGCTATATCATGGTGCTGGATACCAAGGGAATTAACGTCTGGTGCGCAGCCGGTAAGGGAACCTTCGGCACCGATGAGTTGGTACACCGGATCGGAGCGATCGCCCTCCATAACGTCGTCAGCTACCGCGTGTTGATCTTGCCCCAACTGGGCGCACCAGGAGTTGCCGCCCACGAGGTACTGAAGCGTTCGGGGTTTAAAGTTGAGTACGGCCCCGTGAGGGCGATAGACCTGCCGGAATACCTCAAGAACCATCGAGCAACACCCGAGATGCGCCGGGTTCATTTCAACCTTGCTGATCGTCTGATCCTGATTCCGGTGGACCTGGTTCATGTGGTGCTGCCGATGGTGATCGCGGCGGTCTTAGTTTTTTTCGTCCGCGGCCTTCTTGCATCCGCGGGCATGGTTGTGGCTATTCTGGCCGGCGTAGTCCTATTCCCCATCTTGCTTCCTCGGCTCCCGACATCAGACTTCAGCGTGAAGGGGTTTATCCTGGGTGGTTTGGTAGCACTTCCATTCGCCCTGAGGATACTCCTGGGGAATCCAGATTCAGCCTGGTGGCTGCGGCCCGGGTGGGCGCTGATCTTTCTGCTGACCATGCCGCCGGTGACGGCTTACCTGGCGCTGAACTTCACCGGATCGACACCGTTTACATCAAGAAGTGGAGTCAGACGTGAGATATTTGCCTACACGCCTGTTATGGCCTGGATGTTTGGGTCAAGTATCCTGTTAGCAATCGCCCTTATTCTAATTCGAGGGTGGGGAGGTGGATAGTACGGTCAGTTCATATAAATCCAATACGCTCCAGTACCATCCCGAGCTGTGCATTAACTGTGACATGTGCAGCATCGTCTGTCCACATGGTGTTTTTGTATCGGGTGAACGCGTCGCCCTATTGATCCACCATGAAGCATGCATGGAATGCGGGGCATGTCAGCGCAACTGCCCGGCATCTGCGATCACAGTGGATAGCGGCGTGGGGTGTGCTGCTGCCATGATTCGAGCTGCCCTGACTGGCAAAAAAGAGGCCACGTGCGGCCCTCGGATCGGGTCGTCCTGCTGCTCCGACGACAGGGAGACCGCGAGTTGCTGTGACACCGAACGCGGACGATCATAAAGGTCTTCATCTTTTTTCGACAGTCGCTTTATCAAACTTCCAGGTCTTCCTAAGAAAGAATCCCTTATAGACCAGCTTGGTTTCAAAGGAGGGGATGAGTTTAAGGTTGCCAAAAGAAGGGATGGTATTATCCTAAGGAAAGCAAAATAAAGAGAAAAAACGATAAAGAGGAACCCAGGGTGTACAAGGCAACCTCGCAAAAAAAGAAGGGGCTCTTTTCCCCCTTATCATGAACGAAGGGACCCCGAGGGAAAACCGAACCCCCGGGGTCTCTTGTTGACGTCACTTCTCCTCTCTCATTCTACTACCTTAACATCTGTGGCCTGAAGACCCTTTTCGCCTTCGGAGATCTCAAATTCGACTTCATCTCCCTCGTGAAGGGTCCTAAATCCTTCTTTGGTAATGGCGGAAAAGTGTACAAAGATGTCATCCCCATCTTCTCGGGTGATGAACCCGTAGCCCTTCTTCTCGCTAAACCATTTAACCTGCCCTCTGGCCATTACAACTCACCTCCTTCCAATATAAATTCTCAGGTAAGTTGTAATGGCTTTCAGGTCTAGCATAAAGCCATAAAGTACGATGGTACATATACGATCTTTATCTATGATCCTTGAAAAACTCCTTACAACTTACACTACTGGGCTTAATTCAACCATCTTTAGGATAGAAAATCAAGGGAAATTTACGGAAACCCGGCACAAGCTGTTATGTGGTCTGGGTTGTTGGGTTTAGATCATCAAGGGATTCCATTTCTGCAATATACCGATTGAGGCTATCGGTGATACCGGGGATCTGATACGCAAGGTTCACGATCCGAAGCCTACCCTTCAATTCCCGGAGCTTATTATGGTTTTCCACAAACATCAGGTGGATGGCCTTCCTGGAGAAGAACTGGATTCCCTTGAAATCGATTACCAATCTGTCCTGCAGCCATTCAGCGGCCTCTTTAATCCCGTTGATGAATTCCTCAGCTGCCTTCAGGTCTAGGGAGCCCTCCAAGCGAACGAAGAGGGTTTTCAGCCGCTCATTACGGGTTATATGGACATTCAGGGCTTCGGTAATTCCCCGCACTGCTTGCTGTCCTTTTTCGAAAGTCAAATGGTGAAGGGTAGGAATCAGGGTTTGTCTCTCCCTTATGGGGAACGAGGTATTCAGCTTATTGATAATTCTGGCAGCCATCGAGAGGCTGGCTTTTGGCTTGCGTCTGGCAACCTTCCTGAAGGTCAAATTGGTTGCCATTCGGGTGAAGAACCGCTGCTGGGGATGGACCAATCTTTTGATGATTGAACGGTATGAGTAAATCTCCCGGCAAACCCAATTGAAACCGTTTTGGAGGGTCTCCTCTGCCATCAGCTTCGGCCGAAACACCACCTCAGCCCCCGTGTATTTCGACCAATCCTTGTGCAATATCCGCCCCTCGGTCTCCATGCGATCAAAAAACGGGGTTCCCGGCAGAGGTATGAGAATAAAGGAACAAGGAGCTTCAATCTTTGTCTTTTCACAGAAACGAACGGTCCGTTCAAAGACACCCTCGTCATCGTAATCCAATCCGAAAATCAGGCCGGCCAAAACCATGATGCCGTGGTCGTGAATCTTTTTCAGGGAATCTTCGTATTCGTTCACTTTATTGAATGACTTATGGACGGCCCGGAGGTTTTCAGGGGACAATGACTCGAGGCCCAAGAAAAGTGAGACACACCCGCTCTTGGCGGCCAACTTAAGGAGTTCATCGTTCTTGGCAATGGTGATGCTCGATTGACCGGCCCACTGTTTCTTGAGCGGGATCAATTTCGTGAAAAGCTCCCTGGCGTAGCTCGGATTTCCCGTGATGTTGTCATCGACAAAGACGATAAAATCATTCTTCAGGCATTTTACCTCCTCAACCACCTCATCCACGGGCCGGCACCGGTAGGTGTTTCCAAAAAATTGGGTAACGTAACAGAAATCGCACTTGAAAGGACACCCCCTGGACGTTTGGACGCAACTGGTGGTCATGTAGGCACCGTTCTTCAACAAGTCCAGCCTGGGACGAGCTACAAACTTCATCGAGCAGAATTCCTTCGCCCGATAGAATGACTTAAGGCCCCCCCTCTTAGCATCCGCCAAAACACTCTTCCAAACATTCTCGGCCTCCCCGATAACCACTGAATCCACATGGGCCTTGGCCTCTTCGGGTAAGGCCGAGGCATGGGGACCCCCCATAACCACGGGGATTCCCCGTTGTCTGAATGCTTGGGCAATTTCATAGGCCCTTTGAGCATGAATCGTCATTCCCGTAATGCCCACAAGATCAACATCTTCCTCAAAGTCGACAGGTTCCACGTTTTCATCCGTGATGGCTACGTCGATGTCTTCTGGTGTCAAGGCCGCCAACGTAGTAAGGCTTAAGTGGGCAAACCAGAGGTTCTTCAATTCCCTCCGGGAATGCCGCAACAGAGAATTCTCAGAAGCTGGATCTATCAATCTGATTTTCAAATGCTTAATCCTTTCTTTTCTCCTGATCCCCTAACAGTGCCACAAGTTCATTGAATTTTCCAGCTTTTTTTTGTTAATTGCATTTTCCACTCAAGAAGTAAATAAAAAAAATACATGGGGGTAGGTCGAAGAGTCCCTTCTTTCTCCAGAGAATTGTGCTCAGAAACAACCGAACTTTCCGGAAAATCAGGAAATGCTGGAAAAAGATATTGACAGAAAAACTTTTCTGGGTTATATAGGAGTTTCAAAAGAGGCAAGTGCTTGGGTCTAGGGAAGACGGTGAGAATCCGTCGTGGCCCCGCCGCTGTGAGTGGGGACGAAAGCCACACGTAGTTGCCACTGTCCTGATTGTTCGAAGGACGGGAAGGCGTGGCAAGTAGGACGATCCACAAGCCAGAAAACCGGCCCATGACACTGCTCCATGGAAATTCCTCGATGGGTGGGAATATGGAGTTGGTAACCGGAGTTAGCCTGATCATGTGTGAGGGGTCAGGCTTTTTTTGTCTCTGAGCAACCTTTAAACTGACCTCCTGTTGTCAACCCCCTTCCTGCCTGAATTTTCAAACATTCATTAACGATGTTTCTCCACGGTTTTTTTGTTTTTCATCTTTTATTATTTCTTCTTGACGACGCATCGAAGGGACGGGTGCAAGAAACTATCATCAATGAAAAAAGGAGGAGTAAGACATGAAGGGAATGGGTAGATTCGTTTATTGGGCCATTTTCACTTCAGTTTCATCATTAGATCGATTGCGGAAATTTCCTCGCACACCCTATGGAAGGAGGTTCCCCCTAAGGATACTAGTGATCGTTTTTTGGACGGGCCTGCTTTTGCTAACACTGGGCTACAATCCAGGTCAGACCTCGGCTGAGGAGAAGGAGGAGGTTCCCGTCCTTCAAGAGGTGGTGGTAACGGCGACGCGACAGGAGGAGGAGATCCGAAAGATTCCTGCCAATGTTACCGTGATCACCGAGGAAGACATCGAGAACTCGAACGCAAAAACCGTGTTGGATCTGCTCCGGTCTGAAGAGGGGATCGTAGTGAGAGATCTCCTTGGAAACGGGAAAACAGCCCAGGTGGACCTGCGCGGATTCGGAGAAACAGGACCCTTTAACACCCTGGTGATAGTGGACGGAAGGCGTGTCAATGAGATTGATCTCAGCGGGGCCGATTGGGCGCAAATTCCTCTGGAGCAGATCGAGCGTATAGAAATCGTTCGTGGGACCGGAACCGTGCTCTATGGCGATAATGCGGTGGGGGGGGTGATCAATATCATAACGAAGCCCCCAGCCGAGAAGTTGACCGCCAGGGTTGGAACCATTGCTGGGAGCTACGAGCGCATCAAGGGACAGGTCTCTGTCGGCGGTGGGTACGAGAATATCGCAGGCTCCCTCTATGCCAGCTATGAGTCCACCGATGGATACCGAAGAAACAACGAATTCCGGACGAGGGACGTAGGTGGAAAGATCGTCTTCGACCCCACGGAATTTCTCAGTCTCAACTTGAGCGGATCTTATCATCGAGATCAATTCGGCCTTCCAGGCGCGATTTCAGAAGCGCAGCTGGATATTGACCGAAAGTCCATTACCCGGCCCTTTGATGAAGCGGAAACCGTCGATCAGTACTTTAAGCTCGGTGCGGATTGGGACCTGGGGCCATATGGGAGAGTTGTCTCTGATTTTTCCTACCGAGATCGAAGAAGTGAAGATGAGTTCATCAGTTTTTCCTTTTCCACGGACAGGGAGGTAAGGACTTGGGCAATTACACCGCGATACTCTTGGAATGGAAAAATCATTGATCACGCAAACACCCTCATCGCAGGGATTGATATCTATTCATCTGGCCTGGATGTGGATTCTTTTTCCGGGACCCCACTGGTTCCGTCGGGACTCTCCGAAATTGAGAGGGACTCTTACGGGTTCTATTTTAATAATGAATTTTCAGTGTTGGAAAACCTCATTCTGTCGTTAGGAGCTCGACACGAAAGGGTTAAATACGACCTCAGCCAGGAGGACTTCCTCTTTGGCCTGGCCCCTTTAGATGATACCGTGAGCGACCGGGAAAATGCCTATAGTGTGGGAATCACTTTTCTCTACGACGAAAGATCTTCTCTCTTTCTCCGGGTGAATCGAAGCTTCCGTTTTCCCCTTACGGATGAGCTGATTCTCTTTGATTTCCTCGCCACACCCCCAAGTATCCGTGTTAACCCAACTATCAAACCCCAGAGGGGTCACCATTATGAAATGGGAGTGAGGCACTTTTTCACTCCAGATATCGAAGTACTGCGCTTTCTCAATCCTGATATCGAGGCAAGAGCCACTCTGTTTCGGGCAGAAATCGAGGATGAGATCTTTCTCAATTTCGCTACTTTCACGAACGAAAACCATCCGAAGACCCTACACCAGGGTGTGGAGATCGGGATCAAGGGAAATTTCTTCAAGAGATTAACGGTTTTTGGAAACTACACCTTTGAGAGGGCTAAGTTTCGGAGGGAGCCATTTCAGTACAACGAGATACCGGCCGTGCCGAGGCATAAGGCCAATCTGGGATTTCGGATCTATGACCTCATTCCCGGTCTCATCTTTTCGGCCAACTACAATTTTGTTGGCTCCAGTTTCCTCATCAGCGACCAGGCGAACCGGTTTAGAAAACTGGAGCAATACGATACCATCGATGCCAGGGTCTCCTACGAGTGGAAGTGGATCAACGCCTTTGTTGGAGTAAATAATATTACGAACCGCAAGTATTCCGAGTATGCTGTCCTTGGGGGGTTTCCAACAGTTCGTAATTTCTATCCCGCTCCCGAAAGAAACTGGATTGCGGGGCTTGAGGCTGTATTCTAACCCCCATGGAAGATGGAGCCGGCACCCCCTTGTTCCGGTAAAACCCGCGCTGGCAATCATTGTTCCTCAGTCGACCGGAGATGTTCGCATATTCTGCGGGGGAAAGATTATTGCGGAGATCGAAAAGCCTCCCGGGGAAGCTGTGGTTTGAGAATTGTCTCGAAATTGAGTGTGGAGATTTGACATGGGCTGAGGGAATGATTATATTTATCCAAAAAATTGATCCCGCTCATAAATGTAGTGCGTATTTCACCATTTTCCCATGATATCTCAAAGGGTTTTTCCAAAACGAGCTGAGAAGGTTCGATAAAATTCATAAAGAAAAGGAGAGAGGGCCATGAATATCAGACCGCTTCAGGACCGTATTTTGGTCAAACGCATTGAGGAGGAGGGGACGACAGAGGGAGGGATCATCATACCGGATACGGCCAAGGAAAAGCCCGTTGAGGGCAAGGTGATTGCGGTTGGCAAGGGCAAGGTATCGGAGGATGGGAAGGTGATGCCCTTGGACGTGAAGAAGGGAGATCGGATCCTCTTCGGGAAGTATGCGGGGACAGAGGTGAAGATCAAGGGCGAGGAGCATTTGATCATGAGAGAGGATGACGTATTGGGTGTAATCGAGAAATAATTTTAAGGGAATGGAGGGATTAAAATGGCAGTAAAGGAACTCAAATTTGATCAAGAGGCGCGCAAATCCATTTTGGATGGCATTAACATCTTGGCCGATGCGGTAAGGGTCACCCTGGGGCCAAAGGGGCGAAACGTCATTCTGGAGAAATCCTTTGGGTCGCCGACGGTAACCAAGGACGGGGTGACGGTGGCAAAGGAGATCGATTTAGAGGATAAATTCGAGAACATAGGAGCCCGTATGGTCAGGGAGGTAGCCAGTAAGACCAGTGATACGGTGGGTGATGGGACTACCACGGCCACGGTTTTGGCCCAGGCCATGTATCGAGAGGGTTATAAGGTAGTGGCCGCCGGTGCCAATCCCATGGATGTCAAGAGGGGCATTGACGCTGCGGTGAACACGGTGGTCGGGGAGCTCCAGACCTTGAGCAAGCCGACAAAGGATCAACAGGAGATCGCCCAGGTGGGCAGCATCTCCTCCAACAACGATGAGACCATTGGCAACATCATTGCGGAGGCCATGAACAAGGTAGGAAAGGAGGGGGTGATTACCGTTGAGGAAGCCAAGGGGATGGAGACCACCCTGGATATTGTTGAAGGGATGCAGTTCGATCGGGGGTATCTATCACCCTACTTTGTGACCGATGCGGAGAAGATGGAGGCGGAGCTTGAGGAGCCTTACATCCTGTTGCACGAGAAGAAGATCAGCAGTATGAAGGACATGCTGCCCATCTTGGAACAGGTGGCCAAGCTGGGAAGCCCCTTTTTGGTGATTGCCGAGGACTTGGAAGGGGAGGCTTTGGCAACCTTGGTGGTCAACAAGATCCGGGGAACTCTTCGGTGTGCAGCGGTCAAGGCCCCCGGTTTTGGCGACAGGCGCAAGGCCATGTTGGAGGATATTGCCATTCTCACGGGTGGTCAGGCCATCTCTGAGGATCTCGGCGTTAAGCTGGAGAATGTGAGGATTGAGGATTTAGGGCGAGCCAAGCGGGTACGCATTGACAAGGACAATACTATTATTGTTGAAGGGATGGGCGAAAGCAGTGCTTTAGAGGGTCGAGTCAAGCAGATTCGCGTTCAAGTTGACGAGACGACCAGTGACTATGATCGGGAGAAACTCCAAGAGCGATTGGCGAAACTGGTGGGAGGTGTCGCGGTGATCAATGTAGGCGCGGCCACGGAGACGGAGATGAAGGATAAGAAAGCTCGGGTGGAAGACGCCCTCAATGCCACTCGTGCTGCGGTCGAGGAGGGAATTGTTGCTGGAGGTGGGGTTGCTTTCCTGAGGTGTTTGTCGGGTCTGAATGAGATGAAGTTGGAGGGTGACAAGCAGACGGGCGTGAACATCGTGAAGCGGGCTTTGGAGGAGCCCATTCGCCAGATTGCAGACAATGCCGGCCACGATGGCTCGGTAGTGGTGGAGAAAGTAAAGAAGGAGAAAGGTGCCTTTGGATTCGATGCGGCCAAGGAGGAATACACGGATCTGATGAAGGCCGGCATCATGGATCCCACAAAGGTAGTGCGATTGGCCCTTCAGAATGCGGCTAGCGTGGCATCGTTGATGATTACCACCCAGGCTGTGGTGGCGGAGAAGCCGGAGAAGAAAGCACCCACGCCGCCCATGCCTCCAGGAGGAGGGATGTATTAACCGCGGTTGATAAATCGAGAATCAACTTTGAAAGGTGGGAGCAATCTCTATACTCCTCCCTTTATCACATAATCATACGGACACAATTAAAACGGAAAGAGAACTTCAACTAGACGTTTTGCATCACGTGAGATACTGAAACCATAAAAAAAGTTGACTTGCGGGCGATTATAGGGTAAATTTCCTGAGCTGTCCTTCGGGAAAAATCAAGGAGTTGAGCTAGGGAGAATGAACCTGCCTTAGTTCGGGCCTTCACCAGCTCAATGAGGAGGAGGTCAAAACTTAGATCTGAGGGAAAAGGGCGAAATGGCCGAAACAGAGAAGTGAAAGGGGGAATTCCCATGACTAGATCAAAGATAGGTCACATTTTCTTGACTCTTTTGGTTCTGGCAATGGTGGCCTGCCTTATCGGTCCCGCCTCCGTGTTGGGGGCAGAAGAAGAGGGGAAAAAGGATGAGAGGCCGCCGAGGTCCATTGCCATGGCCCCGGAATATCCCGGCGTCATCATACCGCCTGGCGAAGACGTTGAGATGGACCTGATCCTATACAACAAGGGGAAAGCTGACGAGAGTATCGGCGTCAAAGTTACCTCGATACCCAAGGGTTGGAAGGCCAGGGTCAAGACCTACAGATTTACTGTTACGGGGGCACACGTGGAGAATGGGGAATCGGCTCGCCTCACCTTTTTTGCCGAGCCGAAAAAGAAGGATATTAAACCCGGGAAGTATGTATTTAAAGTGAAAGCTCAAACCCAAGACGGCGCATTCACCTCATCCCAAAATATCATGGTAACGGTATCCGAAAAGGCGGAAGCGGAAAAGAAGAAGTCTGTCACCATCACCACATCCTACCCCGTGCTGCGCGGTCCAACGGATGCGACCTTCGAATTCTCCCTCGAGGTGGACAATAAACTGGATAAGGAAAAGGTTTACAACCTTACTTCCAAGGAACCGGAGAATTGGGAGATCAATTTCAAGCCCGCATATGAGGACAAGTATATTTCCAGCTTGCGACTCGACAAGAATCAGAGCAAGAGCGTGGCAGTGGAGGTGAAGCCCTACCGGTTGGCCGAAGCGGGGGAGTATCCCATCAATGTCCGGGTCGGTTCTGCCGATGCGAAGGCCGAGGCGAAGCTGACTATCAACCTCACGGGGACATATAAGCTGGAGGCTGGTACTCCAACGGGCCTTCTCTCCTTGGAGGCCCGGAAGGGAAAGCTCGCCAATTTGTCCATCTACGTGAAGAATATAGGCTCGGCTACCAACCATAATATCAAGTTCATATCCATAAAGCCGGAAAACTGGAAGGTGGAGTTCGAACCCGAGAAGATCGAGGCCCTAAAACCGGACGAGTTGAAACAGGTGGAGGTTACCATTACCCCTGCCGAGGAGGCATTGGTGGGTGACTATTCCGTGGGCCTCAACGTCGATGGGGAAAAGGACTCGAAGACCATGGAGATGAGGGTGACGGTGAAGGCCTCGACGGCGTGGGGATGGATAGGTATTGGGATTATCCTTCTGGTGATTGCGGGGCTGGGCGGGCTGTTTACGTGGTTGGGGAGGAGATAATATGGCCACCCAAACAGTTATCGAGACGAAGGATCTATCCAAATACTACGGGCAACAGGTGGCGGTAGACGGTCTGACCCTCAATGTCCAAGAAGGTGAGATCTTCGGCTTTCTCGGCCCCAATGGCGCCGGCAAGACCACCACGATTCTCATGCTCCTTGGGCTCACCGAGCCCTCAGCGGGGGAGGCCCGGGTTTGTGGATTCAACCCCACAAGGGAGCCCCTCAAGGTGAAGCGGCTGGTGGGTTATCTGCCGGAGAGCGTGGGTTTTTATCAGGATATGACAGCACGGGAGAATCTACTGTACGTGGCGAGGCTCAACAGAATCCCCGACCGTGATTCCTCTCAAAAAATCGATGAGGCCCTTGATACCGTTGGGCTTTCGGGGGAGGTCGAAAAGAAAGTGGGAGCCTTCTCGCGCGGAATGAGTCAACGCCTGGGCATCGCGGAAGTGCTCGTCAAGGATCCCAAGATCTGTCTCCTCGACGAACCCACCCTGGGGCTGGACCCGGATGGCGCCATCCGGATGATCGAGCTCATTCAATCCCTGAGCAGCGACAGAAAGATCACCATGCTCATTTGCTCTCACAACCTGGATCAGGTGCAGAAGATCTCCCAACGGGTGGGCATCATGATCAAAGGGAAGCTCGTTGCCGTGGGCCCAATGGGGGATTTGGCCAAGGAGAAGCTGGGGGTGGGTAAGGAAAAGTACTCTCTCGAGGAAATCTACATGAAGTATTTCCATGAGGTGTAGCTATGGCTATTAAAGCGAAAACCTTGGGGAAAAATCTCCGTGAGGTATTCTCCGAGGGGATCGATATTCACGGTCTCCTCACCATATTCAAAAAGGAGTTGGCGGACCATTTTAGCAGCCACCGGTTTACCATCCTCTTCGCCCTCATCGCCATGGTGAGCCTCATCTCCAGCTACATGACCGGTATTAGCCTGAGGGAAGAACTCGAGGGGATCGTCAAGCCAAAGTTCGTGTTCTTGATGCTCTTCACATCCACAGGGGCCTGGTTCTCCCTCGCCCAATTCGTGGCCTTTTTCGGTCCCCTCATCGGGCTGGTACTGGGTTTCGACTCCATCAACCGAGAAAAGAGCGCCGGGACGATGAGCAAACTGGTCTCCCAGCCCATATATCGAGACTCCATCATAAACGGCAAATTCCTCGCCGGTGTTACAACTATTGCTATCATGCTCGTCTCCATCGTCCTGGTCATATCCGGACTAGGACTCCGGGTGTTGGGCGTGGTCCCCGGCATCGAAGAGGTCTGGCGGATCATCATCTACTTGATCATCAGTATTGTATATGTTTCCTTCTGGTTAGGGATATCCATGCTCTTCTCCATCGTCTTTCGCAGCATTGCAACATCGGCTCTGGCATCGATAGCCCTCTGGATATTCTTCTCATTTTTCGTCTCGCTCGGAGCAAGCGCCGTGGCCAACGCCTTTGCACCCATCAGCCGGGCCGGAGCAGATCACCATCAGACTATGATCAGGCACGCACGGATCCAACAAGGGGTGAGGTTGTTCTCGCCCATGGAGCTGTATAGCGATGCAACTGCCACCGTCATAGATCCCATGCGAAAGACGACCCGGTCCCTCGTTTTGATGGGACCCATGGAGAGATTATTATTAACCCGGTTTCAGAATCCCCTTCCGTTGGGCCAAAGCATTCTCGTGGTATGGCCTTACATCGTTTCACTCATTGCCATAACCCTGGTCTGTTTTGGCTTTTCCTATGCTGTTTTCATGCGGCAGGAAATCAGATCGGTTTAAGACGTGTTCTGTCTATGTCGGTTGGGCTTTGTTAGGCTCTAACGGCTTCCCGTTCGCTTCAGTGTCTTACCGTAGTGGGCAATCCATCCCTCTATGTCGAAATACTTCATGGTTTTGATGTCGTAGCGTTTCCCCGCCCACGGGGGCTTCTTTCCCTCACTCCCCTCCACCTCTTCGATGATGGCTTCGAGGAGCCGGTCGATTTCATCATCCGTGAATCGGAATTCTTGGGCCAGGGCAATTGCCCCCTGAGCGTTCCGATATTCCGTGATATACTGCTTGATGGCTGCTTCCTGAAGCTCCTTGATCTTCTCCACCGGTTCTTCCAGCCGTTCGGCAATCGATGCGGCGGCCGTATAATTCCGTCGCTCTATCTGTTCCCTCAACGAAGCCTCCTGTTCCCTATCTTCCAATTCCATCCCCATCCCTTGACTCATTGGCAAGGTTCATCCACCGGACCATCTCCGCGGGATCGAATCGATCTTTGAATCAGACCCTTTCCCGCGATATTCCAGACCCAGGAGCAGCCCTTGAAAAATGGGCACGTTATCCAACCCTCCTCCTTCCATTGGAATCGCCCCTTTGGCCGGCAAGTGCCCCCGCAAGCTCCGCCTTGTAGGCGGGGTCAAGGGGCACAATCAAAAATGAGATTTCATTTCCGGGAAGCCCCGCCCTGTGGGCGGCGAGCTTCACATTCGCTTTACGTCCAGGCTTTCTATAGATAGGATTATCTCTGCGGTACCCGGCCATAGTCATCTTCCAGC
Source organism: uncultured Syntrophobacterales bacterium (assembly GCA_965371165.1). GTDB lineage: Bacteria > Desulfobacterota > BSN033 > WVXP01. The sequence continues at coordinate 14,229 of CBDUXJ010000007.1, forward strand.
CTGACGATATCGTCCTCCCCGAAGTAATCCCCCCGCTGGACCTCGATGAAGGTGAGGTGAATCTTCCCGATATTTTCAATTCGGTGGGCCGCTTCGAGTGGAATATCGGCCGACCCACCCTGACTGAGAATAATCTCCTGTCCATCAATGGTAACCCTGGCCTTACCCTCCAGGATGATCCAGTACTCCGATCGCCTAAAATGTTTCTGGTAGCTCAGACGCTGTCCTGGATGGATCCAAATCCGCTTCACCTTATGGGTCGGGCGGTCTTCGAGGACTAAGAACCCTCCCCAAGGTTTGATCTCTTCCGAGAGCCTCCCTCCACTCTCCTTCAAATGGCGTTCCTCCAGAGCCTTGTTGCACAATCAAGGCCGGAAAGAGCCTCCCATTAATCCTATTTCCCTCTCTCCACTTTTTGAGTGAATATTGAAGGGATACCAAAAGGGATAGGGGATGGGAAAACCCCCTCCTTCACAGGTAAAGGATAATGATCATTGAGCGCATTGTCAAGGAAAGCCTCTAAGGGAGTCGGTTATAACCCCTCGGAATTTCTTCTTTTTCGGGGAAGCGTCCGCGGCGGGAATTTACATAGAAGTGGGCTGAATTGACGTATTTCCATTTCCCCTTGGAGGGCTCTTAGAACTGGATTTCCCTGCTTGTTGAAACATATGTGTGAGCAGCCAGATTCCCAATATCATCAATAATGCACCAATGAGGTCGAGCCAAAGGGGTTGAAACTGAATCTCTCGGCCCATTCCGGTCGTGTATCCGATGATATCTAGACCGAAAATATCCTTGTATATGAACAACAGGCCATTGTTCAGGGCATGACCGAAGATGCAGGGGACGAGGGACCCTGTCTTAATAAACCACCACGCAAACAGAATGCCAATTGCTGTGGTTTGAACGAGCTGCCACGGGTTCAAGTGAAATAGCCCGAAAAGTATCGCTGAGGCAAAGATGGCCTTACGAACCCCATAATGACTCAAGAGACCGCGCAGGACGAGTCCCCGAAACAAGAACTCCTCAGTCATGGGGGCCACTACTACCAGGGCGAGAATTGAGCCCAAGGGGGTTGTATCATGCCCCGCAAGCAGCAAATAGATATCGCTCAACCAGTCCGGCGGAAGAAGGACGGCTCGGAATACGTTATCCAACTCAGAACCAACAATGCTGAAGCCAAAGATAACCAGACCCATGGGAATGAGGAAGAACATGGGGAGTGATCCCATGGGAAAGATCTCCTTGAAGGAAGCCCTGGCCTTCTTGGACCCCCACAAAAGGATCAAGGTGAATGAAATGGTATTGGTTATAGAAATGATAATCGACTCTTCTTGAGAAAAACCCAGGATGTCGATGATGGCTCCCAACACTACCAGCAAGAAGACGAGGAGTATGAGGAGCCAGATCGCTTGGAGAATCCCCGGATAAACCACCCCTTCGTCCATCTCATCCCTCTGGTTGCCCTTTTACGCATCAATATTCTCATATGCGAAGATCTTCCCGTGGTTCAGAGGCCCATATCCAGGAGTGTTTCCAGCCATGTGATGGAACCCCCCTAAAACGCATTGAGTAATGGGAACAAAGGAGCGCGGGCGGGTTTAAGCCATTGAGAAAAGCGCAGGGGGATGCAATGTTACCAGCTAAACCCCTAATTCCGTGCGAAGCTGGAGAAATTGCAAGACATCGCTCCGGCTAAGCATACCCTCGACTCTTTCCCCTTTGAGCACGGGTACCTGATTTACATCTTTGGCCGTCAGTTTGGCGAGAACGCTGGTACCGTCATCCTCGGGAAAAGCGGTCTCCAATCTCTCTTTGGGGGTCATGATTTCACCAACACTGGTGGCAGCCCAATTCTCTTTGGGCACCTTCTTTACGTCATCCAGGCTGATGATGCCATGGAGTTCCCCCCCATCGAATACTAGAAAAGCTCGCTGGCGCCTTTTGAGGATATACTCATCGATGAGTTGCTGAAGGGGGAGATCGCTAGAGATGGTCTCAAACTCCCGATTCATGAGGTCCTTGGCCCTTATATCCTTCAACATATCCTTCATGACCACCTGTTTATATCCCCTGACCGCTGCACTGTGAATGAACCACCCTATGAAAATCATCCAGAGGCCGTTGAAGAATACCCTGCTAAAAATCAGGAAGATTCCAAACATGATGAACAGGAAAGCCATTGCCTGACCCGCTACGGAGGCGACATGGGTGGACTTCCTCAGATTTCCCGTTATCTTCCAGATAATGGCCCGGAGGACACGGCCTCCATCCATGGGAAAACCCGGAATGAGATTGAAGATCCCAATGATGAGGTTAATGAGGCCCAGATATCGGGTCAGTGCCCATAGTGGCTGGCTGAAATCACGAACTAGGAGCGAAATGGCCCAGAAGAATAAGGCGATGACCATGCTCGAAAGAGGGCCAACGACCGCCATGCTGAACTCCTTGGATGGACTCTCCGGCTCCCTTTTGAGCTCTGCCACTCCCCCCAGAATGAAGAGGGTGATACTCCGAACTTCCTCGCCTTGCCTCATAGCCACCAGGGAATGGGTGAGTTCATGGCCGAGGACTGAGGCAAAAAAGAGCAGACTGGTCACTATCCCAATTACCCAGTACTGCCACCGGGGCCAACCTCCAAAACGATTGGGAAAGTAAAGTGAAGCCAAGGCCCAGGTAACAAAGCTGAAGATAATAATCCAGCTGGAATCGATTCTGATCTCGATTCCGAAAAGGCTGCCGACACGCCACGATGTTCTCACGATTTCCCCCTTTCGGATTCATGCGTTACAATAGTCTTTCGTCATATCCAATAAGAATTAAACAAAATAACAAAAAGGAGCACTGACAAATAAGAAACGGTATTCCGAAGCCCGTGGAATGTATTCGGCCGGCCATTCCTTGAATCCTCCGGATAAGGCTCATTATAATTGAATGAGATGAATACCACAATCTTATTATTTATCCGAAGATTCCCGACCTTTATAAGAAATGATGAATACTTAATTTATTGAAAATTTGATATTTCAGCATGGGCCTCCCTTGTCCCTTCGGTTCCATGCTTCGTGAGGTAACCCTTTTCCCGCCGCTGGCGGGACAGGCGGGGAATATTTACCCCCTCTAGCCGAGTTTGGGTACTGCCATTATGCGGTCCCGCAGTGCTGCGGTTTGAAGAATTGAATTACGATGATGGACAATGGTGTTCTCCAGAAATTCAGCAAACTCCGATAGGAAAAAGCTTGACTTTTTACGGATAGTCCGCTATGATTTAAATAATATCATACCCCCAGGGGGTGGGGGTATCAAAACGGGGATTGCCATGAAAACTAAGGAGTTTATTTCAAAGGGCAGAAAAGAGGATTCGTCTCGTCGCCTCACATCCATTGAGGGGCAAATCCGAGGAATCAAAAAGATGATCCAGGATGGTCGCCCTTGTGTGGAAATCTTAACCCAGATTGCAGCCGCCCAAGAGGGGTTAAAGGGGGTGGGAAAGATCATCATGCGGAATTACCTGGAAAACTGTGCCACCACTGCCATCCGATCCCGGGCAGGCGAGAGCATCTACGATGAGCTCATGGATGTGATCTACAAATTTGCCAGATAGGAGTCACGGGAATTGGGTGAAAGATATGGTGTTTTTTCCTACCCCACCCTTAACTATTAATGAAATCTCTGAAAAAGTGGCTCTTCGCTGCTCAAAATATTTTTTCGACCATTCTAGAGTTCGCTTCACTGAGAATGGTTAGCGAAAAACCTTAACCCCGTTGTTGTAAAAAGGGTGAGGTCAGTAATAGACAAACTTCCTGAGACATGGAGAGGCCTGCGAAAAATCAATCTTCATTTCAGTTCAACTACGGGGTAAATTCGCGCTCAGAGCTCCTTTCTTCAGTTTCTCAGAGATCTCTTAATGCAACTCAACATTTAGTAGAATCCCTGGAGATAACAATTGGAAAAAGAAGGTAAAAAATCGGGAGACTTGAAGTGCCGATCCAAAAAACTCAGTTAAAAATTGGCGGGATGATGTGCTCATTCTGTTCACAGACCATCGAGAAAGGTCTGATGAGAACCCGAGGGGTGAAAAAGGTCAATGTCAGCCTCGCCCACGAAGAGGCCTTAATCGAGCACGACCCGGAGGAGATCGAGGCAGGGGAGATCAAGAGAATTCTGGGGGGCCTGGGTTATATCGTTAGGGACCCGAGAAAGATCCAGGATTTTGAAGAAGAAGATCGAATTCTAAAGCGAGAGCTGCACCGGATGATCTTTGGTTGGTCCTTTGCCATTGCAGCTACGGGTTTTATGGTCCTCAACTGGCTGGACGTCTCCATTCCTTATCAAAAGTGGATCATGTTCACTATGGCTACCATCACCGTATTCGGGGGTGGAGCTCACATTCTCAAGATGTCCTTTATGGCCCTCAGGCGTTGGATCTTCAACCAGCATGTCCTCCTCACCTTTGGGGCATTAGGGGCCTACGCCTCAGGGATTGTTGGATTCTTTTACAGCATCCCCGATTTCTTCCCCCCGGCCATCTATCTGACCGCCTTTCATCTGTTGAGCGGATATCTGTCGGGCCTTGTTCGGACAAAGAGTTCCCAGGCGGTCAGGAAGCTGCTGAGCCTCCAACCCTTAACGGCCTTTGTTGTCAAAGACGGGAAAGAAATAGAGACTCCAGTCGCACAGCTCAGAGTAGGGAATCGGGTGAGGGTCCGCCCCGGGGAGCGAATTCCCATCGATGGCAAAATCATCGAGGGGATTTCCAGTGTCGATCAATCCCTGGTAACTGGGGAATCCATCCCCGTGGACAAAGAACCTGGTGACTCCGTGATCGGGGCCTCGTTGAATCAGCTGGGCTCTCTTCTCATCGAGGTGACCCGGGTGGGGGAGGAAACCTTTTTGCAGAGGGTGGCCCGTTATGTGGAGGAGGCCAAGGCGCTCAAGCCCAGCATCATCATCCTGGCCGACCGGGTCCTTGGGATATACGTGCCCTCGGTGATCATTATTTCCATTGCCTCCTTTCTCTTCTGGTATTTTGGCATTGCGTTTTTGGGAGGAAAGCCCTCTCTACTGATCGCCGTATATGCCGCCCTCTCCGTCTTGATCATCGGGTATCCCTGCGCACTGGGGATGGCTACCCCCCTTGCCTTGATCCGAGGGAGTGGGTTGGGAGCCGCCAAGGGGATTCTCATGCGAAGCGGTGAGGCCTTCCAGACCATGAAGGACGTGGGAAAGGTGGTCCTCGACAAAACGGGAACCATTACCATAGGGCAACCGAAGGTGGCGGAAATTATTCCCATGGGAAGTCAAAATAGGGATAACCTCTTACAAATGGTTGCCACCGCAGAATCCCGGTCCGAACACCCCCTGGCAAAGGCGATCGTGGAGGAGGCCGGAAAAGCCAATATGTCGGAAATCACGAACTTTAAGGCATTTCCAGGATTCGGAGTAGAGGCCTCGATCAACGGGAGAAAGATTCTCGTCGGCAATACCCGATTCATGGAGGATCGTGGAATCGCCCTGGAAACCGCTTTAGAAAAAATAGAGGAGATGGAAGGCAGGGGGATAACCGTTGTACTCGCAGCTATCGAAGGTTCCCTCAATGGTTTGATCGGGATATCGGATGGGGTAAAGGAGGATGCCAGACAGGCCATCGAGGGTCTCAGAAAGAGGGAGCTGATTCCATTGATGATCACTGGAGACAATCCCCGTGCTGCCCGCTCTGTGGCCTCCCGTGTAGGGATCGATGAGGTATTAGCCCAGGTTCTTCCCCATCAAAAGGCAGACAAGATCCGCGAGATTCAGTCCGAAGGAGCCCGTGTGGCCATGGTTGGCGACGGCATCAACGACGCCCCAGCCCTGATGCAGGCCGACATCGGCATCGCCATCGGGGCGGGTACGGATATCGCCATCGAGTCTTCCGATGTGATTCTCGTCAAAGGGGAATTGATGGGCGTCCTCGACGCCTTCGACCTCAGCATCAACACCTATCGAAAGATCCGCCAGAATCTCTTGTGGGCTTTTCTATTCAACGGTGTGGGCATCCCTGTGGCCGCCACCGGCATCCTCCATCCCTTGATGGCCATGGCGGCCATGGTGCTGAGCACCTCGGCCATCATGGTCAACTCCTTTGGATCCCGAATCATTTCCCGCAGGGAGATCAAAGGCGGGGAGAGGATTCTTCTGCCCGTCCCGGGGATCCACTGCCAGGGTTGTGTTGATCGGATTCGAGACCATCTGATAGCGCAAAAAGGAATCCAAAAGGTTGAAGGCGATCCCACGAAGAAAACGATTTCCGTGTCTTTTGAAAGACAAAAGATCAAAAAAGACAAGATCAAAGAGGTCATCGCTGGGCTGGGGTATGCCCTTGCCGAATGAAGAAAGGGGAGAAAGATGAAGAAATTGGTCCTTTCAGTTTTCATTTGCCTTGTTACCTGGGGCACGGCCTATGGAGGAAGAAAGCCGGCGGATAACTTTACCTTTGAGGCAGCTCAAAAGCAGGCCTACTGGTACTCCCTCTACAATGTGGCCCATCTGACCATGTTTGCCGGAATGGGCGAGATCATGAAAGGAGGAGGAATGACGGGAATTATCGAATGGCTGAAAGGAGGAGGAATACAAAAGGCGGAACTGGTAAAAAACATGTATATGATTTCATCGGCCTACAGTGAAGGAGATCCGCACTTTACCCAACCGGTAGACCCGGATAACAAGAGGAGCATGGGCTGGGATCGCAAAAAGATGGATAGGACCCTCAACCCCTCCGCCCAGGCCTTTACTATCATCAAATCGGTGACAAAAAACTTCCACAGGGACTATCACCAGACAAGGGGCAACCAGAGGGTGGCCATTGCCATGTACCCTGAGGCAAAGGAGATGGCCAATCTCCTGGCCGAAGAAATGATGGATGGCAGAGGCCTCTTTGTCCCTCTGTCTCCAGAGGGGAAAAGGGGAAAACCCATTCCCTTTGACCAGGTAACTGTCCTCTGGGCCCTCTCCGATCTGGCTCTGGTCTCAACCGACCCGGAAGTTCCCCCTTACAATGATCTTGATCTGGCTCAATGGGCGAGGAAAATGGCTGATAAAGCCTTTGAGGCGACAAAAATTCTGCCCCCGGAATCTGTCATTGACAGGGCCATTGCCATTGAGGCTCTCGGGAGGTATGGGGCGGCGACCGATGAGAAAAGGTTGCGGAGTGAAGCCCTTCGGCTGATCTCCCGGTACGGGGAAGATCTCGGAAAGGCCTCAAGGAAAACCATCACCGAGATGGGGCTTTCGGTCTACGGGTTGATCGAGGCGTTTCGGGTGACGGGAAACCCCCGCTTTATGAAAGAGGCTTTGCGGATATTCAACACGGACATGGAATCCCTGTGGGATGAAAAGGCCGGGGTCTACGCCAATCTCAAGGGATCAAAAAGGCATGTCTATACCCCTTTTGACGTGGGAGCCGTCCTGGCAGCACTGAACAGCATCCTCTGGTTTACGGTTCCTTCTTACGAAGATCCTCTCAATTCCGGGCCATATCTGGCTCAAAAGAGGTATGTCATATTTTTTGAAAACGCGGTGGTCATATCCGGCATGCAGCGAGCATCCGGAATTTCCCTCGTGGAAAAGAGGTATGTCGATCGGGAGCCCCGAATCCATTTTAGCCATCCTGCCTTGCCCTTACCAGAAAAAGCAGGAGGGCGGTTCGGCATTTCTCCCGTTTATGCCTCGGAGGTCACCTTTGAGGATGGAAAATGGTCAGCCACCGATGAACGGTTCAACACGAAGGATGCCATGTTCCTGGCCAACATGTCCGTGATCCTGAACCGGCATCAGGTCGATTCCTTCATCCCCGTCCAGAGGTTGATGGCCAAACTTCTGACCGATGCAGGTATTTAGGAGGGCAACTTTCGTGAACCCCTACGAACACTTTTTCTGGAATTTTGCCTTCTTTTATCGAAAACCCTGGGCCTGGAAAGTGGGGGTAGGAGGCGTCTTCCCCGACCTGATTTACGTGGTTGCGTTTATCCCTAGAATGTTTTCCTATCGTAGCTTTATGGAATGGATGCACGACCCTCTCTGAGACACTATCTGGGATTCTGTCATTGCCAAGTCCGTCCATTCCCTTGTCATTTGGAGTGCTATTCTCGTTCTCTTCCTGATCATTTTTAAGGGGGAAACCTTCAGGCACATTTCTCCCTTTCTCTTGGGTTGGGGGCTCCACATCGCCTTCGACGCCATTACCCATGTAAGTGATGGATATGCCCTCTTCTTTCCCCTGTCTGACTACCGCTTGCCCGCATTCGTCTCTTACTGGGAAAAGGAGTTTTACGCCAGGGAGTATTTTTGGATTAGTCATTTCCTTATGGGGGGACTTTTTCTGCTATGGATTGGTTCGAAGTTGAAACGGTTCTACCAAAGGAGGAGTTGAACGATCGACAATTTTCCCATGCGGCGACCCAGGGAATCCGCTTCAAATCATGGATCAAAGGAGAGCCTCCTGGACCTAACAGGGAAATGCCAAGGCGGGGGATTTCAATTCATCCGGCAGGCACTGATTTAAAAAAATAACCAGGGGAGCCATCTCAATGAACATCTATGATTCAATACTCATCCCATCGGTTTTCGGATTGATCGGTTTCATAGAACCCTGTTCGCTGGGAATGAACATCATATTCCTCAATAGGATAAAAGGATTAAATCGGGCCAAAAGAATCTCGGAGACCCTGATTTTCAGCTTGGTAAGGGGATTCTTCTTAGCCCTCATCGGACTGAGCGCGGCCTTTATTGGAAGTAAAATTATTACCATCCAATCATCATTTTTTTTAATGCTTGGAGGAGGTTATATCCTCTTAGGAATGCTTGCCATCATAAATATGTATAGGCCTATTTTCAAGCACGGGATAAATATCTCAAAATATATCAAAAATGAAGGCAGCATAGCTTTGGGGTTCGTCTTCGGTCTGATCATCCCCGCCTGTGCCATATCCCTCGTTTTAGCCTTAATAGGAAAATCGATATTGCTCGGAAATCTCCTTGAAGGTTTTCTTTCTCTGTTCGTCTTTGGAATCGCCCTCTCTTCACCACTTCTGCTGATCAGTTGTTTTGACAAATCAAGCGAAATCATAGCCAAAACAGCAGATAAGGCGAGGCGAATTCCATGGCTCGCAGGGATGGTTTTGATTGGAGTCGGTTTTCTTACCATGTTCAGCAGCTCGTGGTGGGCAAGCGCAGCGCGGTAAGAATTGGCACTACATATAAACGAATCAAAAACAATGGAGGTAAGGAAAATGGGAAAAAATCAAAAAGATTT
>CBDUXJ010000008.1:0-22820 GCA_965371165.1 uncultured Syntrophobacterales bacterium
ACGCCTCATTCCTCAGGATTTGCGCGCCTTGCATCTGGATCTTTTTTCTTTGCCGCCTGATTCCGACTTTTTACAATGATGTCAGATTTAATGGTTTCGTTCCTACAATCCATCAGTGATGACTGTATATTTGGGATTCTTCCGAAATGGCCGAAACGGTTTCCCCCCTCCCTGGAAAAATTTGGGGAGGAATTCCACGTACTGGAGCCGGAGGGTATGGACGAATGCCCCCAGCCCGTTGATGACGATATTGAAGAGATGGCCGATGGTGAAAATTAGAATGAACATAGCCCAGCCCACATAGGGCCAGCTTAATACTATATTCCCCAAAAAGTTGATGACCATGGCGATGACCCCCGTGGCAAGTCCGAGGGCGAATAACCTCAAATAGGAGAGGACGTCTCCTAAATAAGAGGTGATCCCGTAAAGTTCAAAGATACCCCATGCGATCCTGAGGATACGATTAGGGGTTGTGCGGTCGGTAAAGAGGACGATGGTGAGGCTGGAAAGAATGACCAAGGCCAATCCAATGATTTTTAGAAATGGCGGAAGGGTTCCGCTATACCCGAAGAACGCTAAAACGATGGAGTTGATCAGAACCAGCCAGGCCAGGGGACTGCAGAGTGCTTCAACCCAATCTCCATCCCGAATATTTCGGACCATCCTGATAACCAAACCGAAGCAGACCTGAATGAAGCCGAGGATAAGGGCGATAATGAGGAAGATCATAACCTGGTCCATGGGATTGAATAACATCAAGCCTGCTCTCCCCTTTCTCAGGAAGTCAAGGGAAGATGGAAGATATACCACGAGATCACCAAACCACCCCCCGGTGATGGCTCCCATAAAAATGGAGGAGATTCCACCGAAAAATAACACCCATATCAGCTTAATTTTCCCCAATGTTGCCCTGTATTTCTTGAGGAGAAAGAGAAAGGTTCCAGTAAGGATGATTCCATAAGCCGCATCTGTGAGACAAAGGCCGAAGAAGATAAAAAAGAAGGGGGCCAAAAAGGGAGAAGGATCGAACTCCCTCGAATTGGGCATGCCATAGAGCTCCGTGATGACCTCGAAAGGGCGAATGAGCTTGGGGTTCTCCAAGCAGATGGGGGGGGTCTCCCCGTCCATCTGCTCCGCCTCGACGAGGGCAAATTCATCAAATTCCCCATTGAGCTGGTCCCGGAAATTCGGGAATTTCCCGCTAGGGATCCATCCCTCAATGGTGAAGGTCTCGGCCGTGTGTCCAAAGAAGGGCTCGACCCTCTTCCGCTCGAGCTGGTCCGTCAGGTGATCATGGAGGATCTGCAGATTCTGCCGGTGGTGAACCAACTCACGGCTTTTCTCATCAATGGTTTGGGTCATCTTCCGGAGCTCGCGGATCCGGGAAAGATACCATTGGTGGAGCTCCCGAGGTGTTCCCTTGAGGTCCTGGAATCTGATCTCCTCGAAGACTAGGCTTTTGAGCAGATCCAGGAAATCCTGTTTTAATGCATTATGGAAGATGACCAGCAGATACGCCCCTTCTTTTCCTTGGTGGACTGTTACCACCTCAAAGGTCTCAGTGAGGCTCAGAGCCTTCTCCATCAACTCGGGGAGTATTTTCGGTGGAAGCAGGCCGAGGAGGCTTGTCGTATATTCCGTGGGGGCGAGGTCTTCAAGGAGTATGTCAAGATTGATCCATGGCCGAAGTTGCCCCATAAGGGCTTGGACCCTACCTATTTCGGAAAGTAGTTCGCTCCTTTTCCTTTCCAGGTCTCGACATTCCCGGACTACGACCGCTTCTTCAAAATGATCGACGATTTGTCCATATTGCTCCGAGGAAAGGATAATCTTGGGAGAGAAAATCCGCGAGATTAACCCCGAATCCTTCTCGAATCGGGAAAGGTAGTGAATGGTGGATTGAATATCCGAGATCCGGGCCTCCAAATGTTCATCGGTGGCCTCACCATTTTTGTGTGAGCTCGCTTTACCCTGATCCGTTGAGCCCTCCCTAAAATCGGAAATCTGGAGAACCTCTAGGTCCTGGAGCCTTCGGAGAAGATCTGCCTGGATACCCCGGTGGGCAAGGATGTTCACCTTTACCATGGGAGATATGGCCATGATACTTACAGTTCCTCCATGATCCGTTTCACCCCTTCATCCATATTTTCCCGAGCCGTATCCCGTATGCGTGCGAGCTCCTTCTTGCCCCTTTGCCTCAATCCCTCAATTGCGCCCTGAGCCTCTTCCGTTGCCCTCTCCATGGCCTCCCTCTCCATTCGGATCGAGGCCTTCCTCTGTGCGTCTATCTTATCCGCGGCGCTCCTTTTGGCTTCCTCGAGGGCTATTGCGACCTCCGATTCCGCCTTCTTTATCATCTCTCGTGCCTTATCTTCGGCTTTCTTAATCTCATGGATGAGTTTCAGCGCGGCCATTCCTCTCCCCTTCAGCTCAGTACCTCTTCCGTCGCCTCAGTTTCCTCTGCAGTCTCCTTTTCCTTAATGGGGGTCACCTTTTTCGCGGCTGCCTCGCCTCCTTTTTCCATCTTGCAGGTTCCATCGAAAAGCCCGCCCTCTTCGATCACCAAGGTCGGAGTCGTGATATTTCCGTAAAGCTTTCCCGTGGAATGGATCTCGATTTTACCGGTGGCGGAGACGTTTCCACTCACCTTCCCATCGATGAGGAGACTGCTGACGTTTATCTCCGCATTGACGGCCGCCGTCTCACCGATGATGAGGGTATCCCCGGAGAAAATCTCCCCATCGAACTTACCGTCAAGCCTTGCCATTCCCTCGAAGCCCATCTTCCCCTCAAATGAGGTATTCTCGCCCAGAATGGCCTCTACATCACCCGATTTCGCATCACCCTTTAGCTTCATTGATAGCCCCCTTTCTCCGATTATCACCCTCTTCTAATAATTACGATGGGTCTAATCGACAGTAAATTCTTCCTCCCTTAAAGGTAGTTTTACCAGGCTTCGGTTCCTAACCCACCAGATGCTTCGCTTTAAGCCTTCCCCCCTAATTACAGCATCTTTTGCTTCAGGCCAAGAATAAACCATATTTGGGAGGAAATTACAATAATGAACGTATTCCATCCCTCTTCCAGGAGGATTCCAGCTCAGTTAGAGGGTTTTCCCGGTAGAATAGGGATTTCCAATTCAGAATTTATCATGGAATTTCGCTATGGCGGCAATGTGGCTGGTCATATTTCTGTGGTGGGGCCCATGATTATCTCAACTATTCGCTCTAGGTCCTCCTTGGAATAGAACTCGATCTCGATTTTGCCCTTCTTCCCCTTTTTGGGTATTCTAACTTGGGTGCCCAGAAATTTTCTCAGTGTCTCCTCTAAAAACCCCAGGTGGAGGTCCTCCTCGGCTGCGGGTTTCACACCCATATCCCTTTTCGACCCTTGGACATTGAGCCTTTTTACCAGTCTCTCGGTCTCACGCACAGAAAGGCCACTTTTGATGACCATGGCACAGGCGATCTTCTGCTCTTCCGGGCTATTCAGTCCGAGCAGAGTCCTTGCATGTCCGCTGGAAATGGATGCGTCGGCGAGGTGAGCCTTAATCTCTTGGGGCAACTTGAGAAGCCTTACGGCATTGGCAACGGTTGCCCTGTCCTTACCGATCCCCTTGGCCAACTCTTCTTGGGTGTAGTGGAATTCCTCCATTAGCCTCTTGTAGGCTTCCGCTTCCTCTAAGGGGTTGAGGTCCTCCCTTTGAAGGTTTTCGATCAGGGCCAACTCCATCGCCTCGGCGGTGGTGACATCTCTTACGATGACGGGAACCTCCTTTATCCCCGCCCTTTGAGCTGCCCGCCACCTCCTTTCCCCGACGATGAGCTCGTAACCTCCATCCGTCTTCCTGACGATCAAGGGTGCAATTATTCCCTTCTCCTTAATGGAGTTGGCTAATTCGGTCAATTTCCCTTCATCGAATCCCTTTCTGGGTTGATATCTGCTAGGTGTGATCTCTTCAATGCCGCAGGAGAAGAGATTCTTCCGGTCCTCTTTTTCGATGTCGGGGATTAAGGCCCCCAACCCTTTTCCCAAAGCCGGCCGTTTAGCCACTGTAGACCTCCCCGTTTAATAAAATCTCCTTGGCGAGATTTAAATAGCTTTCAGCACCCTTCGAATTAATATCATAAAGGAGAATCGGTTTTCCATGGGAAGGAGCTTCGCTCAGTTTCACATTTCTCGGGATGATGGTCTTAAAAACCTTATCCTTGAAGTGGCTTCGGACCTCCTCAGCCACTTGGTGGGAGAGGTTATTTCGGACATCGAACATCGTCAACAAAATGCCCTCGATCTCCAGCCCCGGGTTTAAGTAACGTTTTATAAGACGAATTGTTTTAAGAAGCTGGGATAAACCCTCCATGGCAAAGTATTCACATTGAAGGGGGATAAGCACCGAGTCAGAGGCAGTGAGGGAATTGATGGTCAAAAGCCCGAGGGAAGGGGGACAATCGATCAAGATATAGTCATATACCTCCTTTACCGCCTGGAGGATCGTATCCAGCTTTCTCTCCCTGGCGAGTTCATTGATCAACTCAACCTCGGCCCCGATAAGATCCGAGTTTGAAGTAGCGATCTCCAGATAGGGTATTTCCGTCCCCCTGATAATCTCGTCCATGCCATATCCCCGGATGAGGATGTGGTAGATATTCTCCTTTATCTCATCTTTTTGATATCCGACCCCGCTGGTGGAATTGGCTTGGGGATCGATATCAACCAAGAGCGTCCTTTTCTCCGCAGCGGCGATGGATGCTGATAGGTTAATCGCCGTGGTGGTTTTACCTACACCACCCTTCTGGTTGGCAATGCATATAACCCTTGTCATCTTTCAATTGGCTACAGTTTCTCTAACGTGTACAAAGATTAATCCGTGGGTTTCACTATAACTGTTCTAAATTATTCGATGTTTTAATATTGTGGCCTAGCTGAAATATAGCATAAAGTGGGTACTTTTAAAAGAGAAAAATGTACAATGACACCATTAGCTCTGCATCCGGGAACCCTTGCTCAGGGCTTCATTGAGCCAGATTCCTTTGGGGCGAAGAAAAGAAGCGTTCGGCTGGCATCTATGAAGGGAAGGGTGAATGAAATCATCCTTTGAAGCCCCATATTCAATCGTGCTATGCCATTATCCCTAAGTGCCTCTCTCGCCCCGCTCTTTCCTTTCATGGCGATGATGATTCCCGTATCTTTGATGAACGGTTGGGCTATTCGAAGGAGGGTTTCCAGCTTACCAAAGGCCCTCGAGAGGGCATAGTCGAAGGATTTGTTAAATTTATCCGCGGTCCCTGGATCTGGGAGATGGGCGTGAACGGCATCTACACCCTCCAGCCTCAACTGCCGAATGAGGTGTCTTTGAAAAGAGAGTTTTTTCTTAGACGAATCGATGGAGGTCACCTTCAAGCTTGGATCAGCGATCTTGAGGACGATACAGGGAAAGCCAGCTCCGGAACCTATATCCAGCAAGGAACATCCTTGGGTGAGGTATGGAGAAACGGCCAGGGAATCGAGAAAATGTTTGACGACGATTTCAAAGGGACGCCTGACGGAGGTGAGGTTCATCTTTCGATTCCACCTCATCAATTCCTCCAGGAAGAATTCGAAGGCCTTCACCTTCTCCCCGGAGAGTTCTACCCCCAGCTCCCTAGCACCCTCCCATAGAACCTCGTCGAGGTCTTGCCTCATACCTCGTCTCCTGCAGAGATCCCCTTACGTGTATATCACAAAAGGGAAAAGGAGTCTACGTAATGGCCGCATCATCTGATCAGTGGGAACATCCGAGGTGGTAACCGTAAATTTTAGTGGAGGGTTGCAGGGTTGACTTTGGATCTCCCTTTATATATTAAAAGTAACAGGAGTTTTTGACCGAGTTTGGACAGGTGTAATATGCTTGCTTCGAAAAGGATGATAGGTGCCGTCGTTATACTATCTCTAATGTTCGGGGGCTGTCTGTGGAGGAAGGGGGGGTTAGAGGAAAAGGAGAACCCCCCAGCCGCCCTCTATGAGAAGGGATTGGCATTATATAAAAAGAAGAAGTATAGCAGGGCCCTCGAGGTCTTTAATGAATTGAAGGGGAGCTTTCCCGGCGAAGACCCCTATTATACATGGGCAGAATTGAAGGTCGCTGATTGCTATTTCTTTAAGAAGGAATATACGGAGGCCATCGGCCTTTACGAGGAATTCAGGAAGTTTCACCCTTTCCATGGGGAGATTCCGTATGTCATCTTTCAAATCGGTTTGTCCTATTTCAATCAGATGAAATCCATAGATCGGGATCAAGGTGCCACCAACAAGGCATTGTCGAATTTCGAACTGCTCATAGCCAATTATCCCCCTTCCATTTTCACCGAGAAGGCACGGGAAAAGGTGAAAATATGTAGGGAGAGATTAGCTGCGAACGAATTATACATAGCCAAATTTCATTATAAGAAGAAGAAGTATCAGGGGGCCAAGGCGAGGCTCGAGGCCATGGTTGAGATTTATCCGGAAGTGAAAACGCTCGACGAGGTCCTTTTCTATTTGGGAAAATCTCACCTGAAACTGGGGGAGATGGATGTGGCGGTCAGGGTTTTCACGGGCTTAGTTCAAAATTATCCCGATAGCAAGTTCTCGGATAAGGCTAAGGGGGAGTTGAAGGAACTATTAGAGGACTAATTCACGTCAACGGGGACTGAATGAATCAAGTGAAAAGAGATTATCCTTATAGATTTGAGGGCGAAACGCTACTGTGGTGGAATCGAAAAGAGAAATTTTATCACAGGATTTCGTTGAGCCCGTGGGGACCATAAGTCGCCGGATACTCGCATATTTTCTGAAGTTTCCTGAACTTTATATGAGATATTTTTGTAACTCCTGGATTTTATGGAGAATTGGATATTTTAATCCCTACTCCCCTGTTCCTCCGCTTCAATGCTTCCGCAATGACCCATCTCCAACACATTGCGCTCAGGGACAAAGTTTTCTCCTGAAACTCGATAAACCCAATAAACCAAACAAACCAGTTAGGCCAAACAAACCGAAGAGATTGAGGAAACTCAAGAAAATCACGAAGACTTCCAATGAGGGCACATTGACAAAGATAAATAATTTCAATAAAATTAATAATTTGCTAAAATCAAGGTAATCCCTATCTCTTACTAAGCGCAGGCAGGGATGTTCGATAATCTATCGGAGAAGTTACAGGGGGTTTTTAAGAAGCTTAGGGGCCACGGGAAGCTGAATGAGGAAGATATCAAGGCGGCCCTGAGGGAGGTCAGACTTGCTTTATTGGAGGGGGATGTTCATTTCAAGGTGGTCAAGGATTTCATCGAAGCCATCCATTCACGGGCCATCGGGCAGGAGGTCATGGCGAGTTTAACCCCTGCCCAGCAGGTGATTAAGATTGTTCACCAGGAGCTTGCATCGTTGATGGGGGATGGGGAACCAAAAATTCATCTATCGGGCCAGCCGCCTATCCCGGTCATGCTGGTTGGGCTCCATGGCTGTGGAAAGACAACTACAGCGGCCAAGTTGGCGGTATACTTCAAGGAGAGACACCGATTACCCTACCTGGTGCCGGCCGACGTTTACAGGCCAGCAGCTATTGAGCAGCTTCAACTATTGGCTAAGGAGGCGGGGATAGAGTTTTATGAATCCAGCCCGGTAGAAAGCCCCCTGGAGATCTGCCAACGGGCGAGGCAGAGGGCTATGGCAGGGGGTTATGACCTCATGTTCGTCGATACTGCGGGGAGACTCCATATCGACGAGCCGTTGATGGAAGAACTTCGGGAGATAAAGGGTCAATTGAACCCCAAGGAGATCCTATTGGTGGCAGACGCCATGACGGGCCAAGATGCGGTCAATATCGCCAAGGCCTTTAACGATGTCCTGGACATTAACGGGGTTATCCTCACCAAAATGGAGGGTGATGCAAGGGGAGGTGCTGCCCTCTCCATCAAGGGAGTAACGGGGAAACCCATAAAATTCATCGGCACCGGGGAAAAACTGGGCGCATTAGAGGTGTTTCACCCCGACCGGATGGCGTCTCGAATCTTGGGAATGGGGGATGTCCTTTCATTGATAGAAAAAGCCCAGGCCTCCTTCGATGAGCAAAAGGCCGAGGAACTGGAAAGAAAGCTGAGGAAGGATACTTTTACCCTGGAGGATTTCCGGGACCAAATTCGGCGGATCAAGAAGATGGGATCCATTGAAAGTATCCTCAAGATGATTCCCGAGATTGGGGGGTTGAAAGACCTGAAGGGAATTCAATTGCAGGAGCAAGAACTGGTGAAGATTGAGGCCATCATCAATTCCATGACTCCTAAGGAGCGACGGAATCATGGTATCGTCAACGGAAGCCGACGGTTAAGGATAGCCAAGGGAAGCGGGACAACGGTCCAAGATGTTAACAGGCTTCTCAAACAATATACGCACATGCTCAAGGTGATGAAGAAGTTGAGAAGAGGAGGAACGAAGGAGCTTTATAAAATGTTGCGGTTTTAGCTTACCGTGGAAAACCAGGGGAGGTGATGCAAAAGATGGCTATAGTCATGAGGCTGGCACGCTTTGGTGATAAAAAGAATCCATTTTATCGGATTGTCGTCGCGGATTCTCGTTTCCCGAGAGATGGTCGGTTCATCGAGAAGATTGGAACCTACGATCCCAATAAGGACCCTGCTGAAGTCCATCTCATGGAAGACCGGGCGATGGAGTGGTATAAGAAGGGTGCCCAGCCCAGCAAGACGGTCAGAAACCTATTAAGGCAATCTGGGATCTTAAAAAAACTGGCGTAGGGAGGTGGAAGTTTCGTGGTTCTCCGATGGCTACCACTGCGAACTCAATCCATTTCAAGGGGGAAGGGTGGAATGAAAGAGTTAATCGAATACATCGCTAAAGCTCTCGTGGACAACCCAGATCAAGTGAAAGTCTCGGAAGTTGTAGGGGAGAGGACCTCTGTTATCGAGCTGACCGTTGCAAAAGAGGATTTGGGCAAGGTGATCGGTAAGCAGGGCCGGACGGCTCGAGCCATAAGGACGATCCTGAGTGCCGCATCGACGAAGATAAAAAGACATTCCGTTTTGGAGATCATCGAATAAATCCCAATGAAAGGCCAGTACATCATCATCGGGAGGGTTTCGGGTCTCCATGGAATAAAGGGTAAACTCAGGATTCACTATTACAACGAGACACGGTCTGATTTCTTATCATACCGGAAGGTCTATTTGGAAGACAGGGATGGCCATGTGTGGCCCTATGAGATTCAAGAGGCGGAAGTTCACAAGAAATTCATCTCCGCCCGATTGAAGGGTTGTGAAGGAATTGCTGATGCGGAGAAATTGATCGGCGCATCGGTTTTGGTAAAGAGGGGAAACCTCCCTCCCCTGGAAGAAGGGGAATATTATTGGTTTGAGATTATCGGAATGGATGTGATTACCGACGAGGGCAGACCTCTGGGTAGAGTGGAAAAGATACTGCCCACGGGAAGTAACGATGTCTATCTCGTTCAGGGGAGCGGAAGGGACTGGCTGATACCGGCCACTGAAGAGGTGATCGTACGGGTGGACAGGGATAAGGGACAAATGGTGATCCACCCCATAGAGGGGCTATTGGAGGAATGATTCGCTTCGATATTCTCACCCTCTTTCCGGATATGTTCCAATCTCCCCTGGCATCAAGTGTCTTGAAGAAGGCTATTGATAGGGGCGTTATCCGCGTCAGTGTCTTTAATATTCGCGATTTCACCATGGACAAACATCGGATCGTCGACGACTCTCCTTACGGTGGCGGGAGTGGCATGGTTATGAAAGCCGGGCCCATCGTGGAGGGCATTGAGCGGCTCAAATCCACCAACGGTTCACCGAGGGTGATCTTGATGACTCCACAGGGGGTACCATTCGATCACAGCCAGGCAAAGAGACTCAGTCAATACGACCATCTCCTTTTCGTCTGTGGAAGATACGAGGGGGTTGATGAGCGGGTGAGGGAGTACGTCGATGAGGAGGTCTCCATTGGCGATTATATCTTGATGGGGGGAGAGTTGGCCGTAATGGTCGTCATTGATGCCGTTTCCCGTTTCGTGCCGGGAGTGTTAGGTTCAGAGGAGTCCGTCTTGGAGGAATCCTTTGCCAATGCCCTGCTGGAATATCCCCAATACACTCGGCCTCGAGTTTTTCGGGGGAAGAGGGTTCCTGAAGTCTTGATATCGGGGGATCATCGGCAGATTACCCATTGGAGAAGGAGGGAGACATTGAAGAGGACTTTCATACGACGCCCCGATCTCCTGGAAAAGGTGAGCCTCTCGGAAGGCGATCTAGCCCTCTTGGAGGAGATAAAGAGGGAGGAGAGGGAAGCAAGGGATAATTAAGGATTGCCGGGGAAAACTAATAATAACGGTAACATATACGTTGGCTTAGTCCATTATCCTGTTTACGATAAGAACAAGAATATCGTTGCCACTGCGGTGACGACGATGGATATCCACGATATCGCAAGGTCCGCGAAGACCTTCGATGTGAGATGTTTCTATGTCATTACGCCTCTGGAGTCCCAGAACCAGTTGGTTCAGAGGGTTATTCGGCACTGGGTCGAGGGGAGAGGGGCCACGTATAATCCTACCAGGCAGGCTGCCCTCTCGTTGGTGAAGGTGGAGGGATCCATGGAGGGGGCCATTGGGGATATATCCCGGCATTGGAAGTCAGGGGTGAAGGTTGTTACCACCGGGGCTCGGTCCCAACGTGGAAATATCGGTTACCAGCAGCTTAAGGAGATTTTATCGGAAGCCTCGCAGCCATTCTTGTTATTATTCGGCACCGGTTGGGGTTTGACGGAAGGGGTCATTCGAAGTTCCGACTATATCTTGGCCCCTATTGAGGGATCTCATTACAACCACCTCTCCGTCCGCTCCGCGGCGGCTATTATCCTGGATCGACTTCTGGGGCGCGGATAGGGTAGATAGAAGGAGGCGAAGATGAATTCCATGGAAACGATTGAGAAGGAACAGATGAGGATGGATCTGTCCGATTTCGCCGTCGGGGATACGGTCAAGGTACATTTCAAGATCGTCGAGGGGGAAAAGGAGCGGATACAGGTCTTCGAGGGCGTGGTAATTAGAAAGAGAAAGGGGGGTGTTGGAGCAACCTTCACCGTGAGAAAGGTCTCCTATGGGATCGGCGTGGAGAGGATCTTTCCCAGTCATTCCCCGAGGATCGAAAAGATAGAGATTGTAAACCGCGGAAGGGTTCGAAGGGCAAGACTTTACTATTTGAGGCAGTTGAGGGGGAAAGCAGCCCGCATAAAGACGAAGAAGCAAACCCCATGACGGGATTATTCTATGGTCGCCAGCCGACGGGAGCAACTTACCTTTTTGCAATTTCCCCATCAGGCCATGGACTTCTTCGAAGGCCAATGCTACAGGGCCGGCTACAGGAATATCGCCGGAATCGATGAGGTCGGCAGGGGGCCATTGGCTGGGCCCGTTGTGGCAGCGGCCGTGATTTTCTCGAGGGGATGGATTGATGAGGAGATCACCGACTCTAAGAGATTGTCCTCCCAAAAGAGGGAGGAGTTATACGGTAAAATTCTCTCCAGTTCCCGATCCGTGGGAATCGGGGTGGTGGATCAGGGTGAAATTGACCGGATAAATATCCTTCAGGCAACCTTGAAGGCCATGGAGATGGCCGTAGGAGAGTTGTCCCCCCCTCCCGATTATCTCCTCGTGGACGGTATACATGGTTTTCCCATCCAAATTCCCCAGCGGCCCATCAAGAGGGGAGATACCATCAGCATTTCCATCGCCGCCGCATCCATCGTCGCCAAAGTGACACGGGACCGCATGATGATAGAATACCACGAGAGATACCCTCAGTACAATTTCGCCAAGCATAAGGGCTACGGGACGAGGGAGCATTTGGAGGCGATTAGGAAATTTGGATGCTGCGAACTTCACCGGATGACCTTCAGGGGGGTTAAAGAGCAAACGGGACCGACTTGAGGTGGAAGATGGAAGGGGGCAAGAGGGAAGTTGGCAAGCGAGGAGAGGATGCAGCGGCTCGATATATCCAGAAGAGGGGATATAAGATCGTGGAGCGCAATTTCACCTGCTCGTTGGGCGAGATGGATATTGTCGCCCTGGATAGAAAGACCCTCTGTTTCATCGAGGTGAAGACACTGTCCGGAAAGAATTATGGTCCGCCTGAAATTTCGGTCAATATCTATAAGCAACATAAGCTATCAAAGGTTGCGCTGGCATACCTCAACCAGAAGCATCTTCATGATGTAAAGGCCCGTTTCGACGTCATCGCCGTTACCCTTTCCCCAGAGGATGAAAGGATTGAGCTGATCAAGGATGCCTTCGAATTGAGGTACCCAGAACTCTATGATCGATAATATCTACCCCTTCCCGTTCAGCTTCCCATCTTGATGAGTCAGAATACATCTGACCTGAGACTCGGATGTACGCTGCCGCTTGTGTGATAGACATCCATTTTTTCCTCTTTGCCTTGATTTAGTTAATCCAATTTGAAGGCCAAGATGTGACCTTTACCCGCCATGGTGTTTCCCCTTCTCTGTTTGAGTTTTGGTGGGATAATAGGTGTAGGCTCATAGGGGTGGTCAGTGTAGGGTGAGGTTTTATTAGACACAACAGGAGATAGTCGAAGTCTTTTCACTAAGAAGCTATGGCGCCGTTAGTGGAGCCTGCAGTCTTATTGAGAGGCGGATCAAATCGGACGAAACACTGGGCCGCGGAACGGACGAATCAGGGAAATGGTCAGAACTTCTATTTAAACAAAGCCTTGCCCTCATTTCCCCGATTCGACAACTTTTTAAGCGGGCAGAGTGCCTTTATGCATTATGTGGAATGAATGACATCCACCAGGAATCCGGTGAGCTCAATAGCATGTTGCAGGAATTTTTGAGGTCAAGAGAGCGTTGTACATCCAGAGCAATTCATGACAAAGCCTAAATCCAATTGTTCGTTTTATGGATAAAGCGCGAGGTTCCCTATTCTTCAATCCAAAACTATGCTGTAAGAGTCAGGTCATGATTTGATGTTAAGGAAAAGAGAGGTAACTTGATGAGCAAGGTTAATAAAGAAGGCCTTAGGTTACTACTGATAGCCTTCATGGTAGCCCATGCAGCAAATGACGGTTTTAGCGCAATTTTCCCCCCTCTATTGCCTTTAATCCGGGAGCACTTCCACTTAAGCTATGCCCAATTGGGTGGTTTTTTATTTTTCTTCAGATTTTTTGGAAGCTTTCTTCAAATCCCAGTAGGTTATCTTGCCCATTTTCTCCCCAGCTCAACAATTATGGTATCGGGACTCCTTTGGCTATCAACTGGGATGTTTCTGGCCACTTTTGTAGGGAGCTATTGGATGTTAGCTTCTTCTGTCTCTTTCGCTGGAATAGGGAGGGCATCATTCCATCCCCTGAGCTTTTCTCTGCTTTCAAGGGTTTCCCCCAGAAAAAGAATGGGGAGAATTATGGGTTTACATATGGGTGCCAGTTCAACCGCACATCTGATTACTCCTTTTTTGGTAATCCTATTAGCAAATAGATTCGGTTGGTATTGGCCGATACGGTTATGGTGCTTCTACGGCATTATGGCTGCAATTTTTCTGCTGGTGGTGTTGAGGAGACGCATAGTGACAGAGAGGAAAGTTGAGGGGAAGGCATTAAGGCTTCCTTTCATCTCTTCTTCTTTGGTATTGTATTGCCTTTTCAGAACGTGCTTGGCCATTGCCCGAAACGGCATGAGCACATTTCTTCCCTTATTCCTGGTAGAGAAAGCCCATTTTTCGATTAAAGTTGCTACTTTATATTACATTGCCATGTATTTAATGGAAGTAATAACCCGACCCATGATTGGTGCTTTCTCTGATAAGGTAGGAAAAAGGAAACCGGTGATCATGGGTGAATGTGTCCTATTAGGCATATTATTTCTATCCCTAACCATTTTTCAGACGAAGTTGATCCTTTTGGTCATTATATTAGGTATAGGTCTTTTTGCTGGTACTATTCCTGTGGTGGGGCAGACTTACGCTATTGAAATGATACCAAGTGAACACCGGGAAAGAACTTTGGGATTCGTTTTCACAATCAACACTGCAGCCATTACCTTTACCCCTTTGATAATAGGCTTTCTTGCGGATTATTTTGGATTAAGTCAATCTTTTATTCTCTTTCCATTGTTATTAGGAGGCGGTATGTTCTTTTTGTTTTTTACCAAAGAAGATTAATCAAAATCAGGTGCTGGCACGGGAGGAGCTTTCTAAACTCAGCCATCTCACTTCTATTCATAATTCCCTTCCCCAATAGCAATTCATCCAACGCGTTAATCTAAGGTATTTTCGAGATTGCTATCGGGATGGTAATGATTTCTTTTGGATTAGGTGGTTCGGCGATACTTAAATCCCCCTGTCGTCTCTCAACTTCAACTTGGGAATCCACACCCCAAAGGAAAAACGGCAAGCTGATTGAGCTCCTGAAAAATCCAAATGGTAGTGTTTTATCTTTCCGGGCCTCGAAAATGACTTGCCCTTGATGGAATAGGTAACCTTTATTGGACACTCATCGGTTTTAAGGAGAGCCTTGAAAATCCTACGGACATTCTCATACGCAAGGGATGACTCGATCATCAGGCCATCATCTCCCAGATTGGCCATTGTTCCGAAAAAGGTATTCTTGCCGATCTCGAATGAAACTGGCATTTCAACCTTGGTCCTCTCAGAATTCCTTCTTTCTTCTTCCAATACCTACCCCCTGCAATGCGAATTGATTATGCCCAAAATCGTGTCTCTTTCTCCCTCGCCTACTATTTATTACTTATCGACCATTATAAATACCTCGATTTCTTACCTCTATAAATCCCCCAAATAGGGAGATAACAGTGGGTCCTAAGGCTCCTAAAATTCAAGCTTTATTTGCTTTCTTTGTCTCTCGGCTGTCTTTTTTCGGGCCAACTTCTCAGTGTTGACCATCTGGGCAAGAACTTCCATCACATTATCAAGTTCAGAATAGAACCCAAATTCAATCATCTCGTCGATCGTGCGTTTGTATTCCTTCGTTCTCTCTTTAACAATTTCTTTGGAATATTTGGATCGGGCCCATTTGTCCAATACAATCATGGGCGAAACATGCATGACAGCACACCAATCTGCTAAATGCCTTATATGAATACGTTTACCGCCCGTTTCCAATTTGGAACAATAGGGACGGGAAATTCCCATCATCTTTGCAAGTTTCTCCTGGGAAATGCCCCTTTTTTCCCGCTCTTTCCTAAGAATTCTTCCGAATTCCTTAGTAAGTTTATCAGCAAGGTCAGCCGTTTTTCCCCTCTGCGTATTCATTGTATACTCCTCCCCATAAAAAAGGCCGATCACCAAGTTAGTGTGCGGGAGAGAAACTCACTACTTATCTACTTCGCCTCTTTCTCCTTCATTTTCCTCATATTAGCAGAGTAGAACAGTGTTCACAAGAAATAAAGAAATGGAGTTTCCTGATTATTGAGGTGACTCCGTTGTTTCTAAACGAAATCTGCCGGAAAAGTAGGGGTACCCATCGAGGGTGAGCAGAGCTTGTCCTGAGTCTTCGACCCTGAGCTCAGACCGAAGGGCCCAGTCGAAGGAAAGGGGAAGGCTAGCCCTTTAGAGGCCGGAAGGGGTAGGTATTCCCCGCCTGCGAACCCCGAAAGGGTTACTTTGGAGGTATTGAAGCGAAGGGACAGGGGAGTCACCTACTGAAATATCAAATTATTAATAGAATTAAAGAGTTACAAACATATTATCTACAAAATCCAGGAAACTCCAGATAAAGAATCAGGGCTGGGTTAGCCCTGATGATCTGAGGTCGGAATATAGCCCTTCTGCCTAGTTGTCTTACCCGAAATTCTCCAAGGCCCTCAACGCCTGTTCTCACTTTCCTTGGCGTGGAGGGATGTCCCAGCATAAAAATGGTTCAGGCCGGGAACTGAACCTGGCCTCGCGCTCGCAACTCCATTGGTAACAAACTGTGATAGATAAAGGCATGCAATGGGGTCGCCACATTAGCCTCCTGCCCAAAGCGCACCACCACCGCGATCTGTGCGTCAAGTTCCGAGGGGCGCCCCTCCATCACATCGCGTTGCATGGAAGAGGTCGCCTCAGGCGGCAGGCTATCAAACCTGGCCATTATCGTGTTCATGGCATCTTCTGGCAAAGCAATGTCACGTGCCCGCGCCGCTGCCATAATCTCCCGCAGCCCCTGTTGTGCCATTTGACGCGTCTCTGGGAGACTGCGCCATACCCCTATCGGGGCCCGCGTCACCGCACCGACGCCACTTATCGGGGCGACAAACAGGAACTTCATCCACAGGGACGCCTGTATATCCGGCGGGATTTCTGCCATCACCCCTGCTCGCGTAAACGTCCGTCGGAGTCGTTCCACGCGTTCGGTGGGACGGTTATCCATCTCCCCAAACTTCACGAAGGGCTCTGTCGCGGCGTGGCGGATATGCCCCGGTCCTGCGATGAAACTGAAAATCCCGCATAAACCACCCAACACATGCTGGACGCCCAATACTGCTGCCAACTGTGCCGCCGCCTCCAGCCCATTTTGCAACGGTAAGACAAACGTCTCCGGCCCGACCAGTGGACGCATGGCCTCCGCCGCCTCTGGCACCTGCCAGGTCTTTATCCCCACCAAGACCACGTCCACTACCCCCACTTGCGCCGGGTCGTCTGTCGCATGTACTGGCTGCACCACAAAGTCACCCTTCAGGCTATCCACCCGTAGACCATGTGTTAACAAAGCCTTCAAATGTTCCCCGCGGGCGATAAACACGACCTCCTCTCCAGCCTGGGCCAACCGCCCACCAAAATAACCACCCACGGCACCCGAACCAAAGATTGCAATACGCATGAGAACCTCCTCAAAAAGAAATAAACCTATGCCAGTTCTATTTGATCCTTCATAGCTCGCGGCCTGAAAGGCTGCGGCCAGAAGGGATATGTATTATAGGGACATGGCTTTCTGGCCCACCCTCTCGGATCCTGCCTCTTTTGCACCGATGGCCGCCTCAGCCCCCTTCTCCCATATGGCCCACAATTCGTCAAGCGACATATCCTTATGGGTCCACACGGACTTTGAAAAAGAACAGCGTAGCCAACACCTCCTTTGTGGGTTTATATTGTAGCTGGGCGAGAAACAGGGTATGTGGGTCATCCATAAAAAAGTTAAACCTTGACAGGACAGCTAGGCCACTTCACGGACTTATATTAAAGGCTATTCAGCTTGTTTGAGACGCAGCTTAGCTTCCGCAACGCAATATACCCCTTCGGCTGCCCGTAAAGACTCGAAGCACTCATTGCAGGAGATACATGCTGCCCTGCTGATATCCCCGGATTGCCACCGCCGTATTAGATACGGTTCCCGAATCAACGGACGGCATAAAGAAATATAGTCTGCAAGACCCTCGTTCACTACTTGTTCAGCAACGCTGTAAGAACGGATTCCTCCTACAAGCAGCAAAGGTATATTGATCTTGTCCTTATACAGTCTTGCTGCATCGCGGAAGTACAGTTCCTTATCTGGAGGTACGACTCCAGTCTTTCTAGAAAAGGAATATGCGCTGGGGCTAAGATGGGTTCCACCGCTCACTTCTATGGCATCTATGCCCTCTTTTTCAAGCATGGCTGCTACTTGAACCATTTCATTCTTGGTAAAACCTCCTTTAAGAAAGTCATCCGAGTTTATCTTGATCAGGACAGGAAAGTTGTCCCCTACGGCAGACCTTACGCCTCTCAGAGTAGCTAAAACCACCCGTGCACGGTTCTCTAAGCTCCCCCCGTATTCATCCGTCCTCTTGTTATAAAATAGGGAAAGAAACTGATTGAGAAAATATCCGTGGGCCGCATGAAGTTGCACTCCATCGAAACCCGACTTCTTCGCCCTCAGTGCTGCTTTTACAAAATCCTCTATAGTTTCCGAAATCTCGGCTCTTGTCATTTCGCGGCATGAGCAGCCCTGGGGCATCTCCATTGCAGAAGGCCCCAAAGCTTTTTCCCCTGCCGGGATAACAAAGGAGTTACACCCTGCATGGGCGATCTGCATTACGATTTTTCCGTCTCCCTTATGCACGGCATCGGTCATTTGGGCAAGGCCGGGAATAAACTCATCCGCTGACACACCCAATTGGCCAACCCTCGACTTCCCTTGCTGGCTGACATATGAGTAACCGCTGATAATTAACCCGATGCGACCTTTCGCAAGTTCTGTCATCAGGTTTATCAACTGAGGTGTGCAGGCGCCATCAGTATCGGCCATTCCTTCAAATGTGGCAGAACGGACGAATCTGTTTTTCAGGGTCATGCTGTTAATTGTCGAACTTTCGAACAGTTTTGACATCTTGCCTCCTTTACCTGCTTATTATCACCCATTTCTTTCCTTGGCTGTGTATCGGCACTTTCTGGAAACTCTCCCCATGACTCCTCCAGGACATGTGCCGCAGGTTGACCCTGGATTCCTACATAAAACTCTATGGAATAAGGCCGGCAACAGAATTTTATGGGACATCAAATAATTCCAGCTCAAAAACCTCCGCATATTTGGTTGATAGTACAGCAGCGGTCGAAGTTTCAGGCAGCCGTCTGCAACTTAAACGGTTCATCCGGAGGATTCGTTCATCCAAGCCCATACCGCGATTGTGAATATTTCTCTGTTGTTGAGAATCGTGTGTCCTCAGCAATGCCCCTTTCCAGTCGGCACCTTCTTCACCAAAAAGAACGAACAGGTCTCTACGAATCTCCATTGTTTTGGGGTCTTCGTTGTATAGGGCAAGAATGGGTTTTCCTATCTTGAGTGCCAGATCTCTGGCGCATTTCCGAAAAACCTGGTAAATCCACGCATGCATCTGGTTGGGGTCTTTACCAATAGGCATTATCACAATGTCCGGCGCCAGGGATTTCAGATGGCCCTTGATCCTGCCCCGGTTTTTGGGAGAATCTACCCTCTCGCCTTCCTTTATGCAAAGGAAGACGAGTCTATCCGGTGTCAACCCAAACATCTCTGCTGACCTGGTTTGCTCCCTTCGGCGGATCTCGATCTTCTTATCCTGTAAAGACATGGAGTCACTATTTTGCCTTCTTTGGGTGTATTCATCCTCCACTCCGGAGGGGCTCATACTCGCAATGGCATACCAGATATCGCAACCAGACTGCATCAAGAGCCTGGCGGTTATGGCCACGCTTTCGGGGTCATCGGGATGAGGAGCCAACACCAGGATCCTGCCGCATGTAGGTAAACAAATCTTCCCCATGAAAACATCTTCAAATCCCCTCCATACGAAGGGCCAGTCATTCCAATCCTGCCTCAGGTCTGCGATAAACTTCTTCACGGTACGTTATCTCTTTAATCAGTATTTTCTCGAACAGATAGCAGAAATTTGATGGGCGCAGGGCTTATCTAAACACCCACCCAACCCTTGCCCTTCAACAGACCACGCACATACGAAACTTGCCCAACATGCTGGAGGCAGTCGCTCATGACGCTGACCAAACTGACGCCTACCGTAGGCAGCGGTTGGTACCATGGTTCATCAAGCTCGCGGTCGAGGTCAGCCATCGAGAGGTTGCTGATGTATCGCTTCGTTCGCTCCAGCAAGGCGCGATGGTATTGTAACAGGATTTCGACCCCAGGTGATTTGAACGCTGCTACATCCTCTGAACTGTGGCCAAACCCGATGTCTTTACGGTCCGGCGCACGGTTGAACCTGGCATGCCATTCGTCTTTTTTCCAGAGTTGTTTCTCCCCCATTAGATCCGCAATATGGTCATCCTGCACCCGCGTCAGGGGCCAAGTTAACCAGCCCATGCTGTTACAGTCCCGATGAGGTTGCTGGTTCAAATCCTCCGGGGTCAGCCCATCGGAGCGCCTTCTCCAGTACTTGTAATATCCGCCATAGCCGTCAGTAATCAACTCGTGCCACTCCATGGCTCCCTCCTTTCGTCTAACCTTCCCTGTTTTGCGACGAGCAGTACTTGAAACCCCCCTTGTTGTTGAGCTCGTGTGCCTCCCACTCTTTATTGATAAGAACTCCATTTTGGATGAGGGTAGTATCGGAGAAAAGGCTCTTGGATGTCAAGTGGTGTTGCTTCGTCGTCAAGATTTGAAGACGATCCAGCTCTGTTTGGGTAGGGGAAGTTATTCAGAAGCCATTTGCTGGATGGATAGCCTTTATGGGAAATAGTCCAATCGCAATTAAATAGAATTGTTAAGGGTAATCGGCTCGTTAATTCATCTGGGAATCTTCACCCTGGTGATATGGAAAAGGAGTGTGTCATCCACTACTTGTTACATTCAATCACTTATCTCGCGACTTCAATTTGAACGAGGCAACTGTTGCAGGCAAAGGCGCCGCCCGGGGACATTGCATCTCTGGTGAGGACGTTCACGCAGCCTCCTCGGTCCAGTCCTTGGGGGTCCGGGCAAAACCAAGCGCCCGCGTCCAGGCTGGCCACTCCAGGCATGATGCGGTCTGTAACTTTAGAAACCATGACCAGTTGGCCTCGATCATTGAACACTCTGACTTTATCGCCGGTATTGATACCCCGAGGTTGGGCGTCAGCGGGGTTGAGCCAAATTGTATCGTCGGCCAACGACTTTAGACAGGGAATGTTGTTGAAAAGGGAATTGACCCTGGCTTTCGAATGCGGACTCACGAGCTGGATTGGGTACTTGTCCGCAAGGGGATCCTTCGGGCCCTCCCAGGGTTCAATATACTTGGGGATGGCTGGAATCAAAGGGTTATGCATCTCGGCCAGCTTCTGGCTGTAGATCTCGATCTTGCCCGAAGGGGTCGGGAAAGGGTGGTGTTCCGGATCCTCAATCTGTTCACGAAAGGCGACCCAAGGGTCTTCGAGCTCTATTTGGTGAACACCTTTGCGTTTGAAGGCCTCGTATTCCGGAAGATCAGGTGTAGCATCTACGAATTCCTTGAGCCATTCCTCGTCGGACTTATCATTGTAATTGGATATGCCGAGGCGTGAGGCCAGTTCAGTAAAAATGGCCAAATCTGATCTGGTTCCGGGTATAGGCTCTATGACCTTGTCCATGTGGATGAAGTAAGGTCCGCCGGTCCAGGGTTGTCCTATGTCTTGGCTCTCAAAAAAATGCGTAACGGGGAGGATTATGTCAGCATAATTGGCCGTGGGCGTGAGAAATAGCTCGTGGGCCACGATGAACTCCGGCATCTTCAGGGCCTTTACCCCTTTGTTCGTGTTCAAGAACTGGTTCAGAAGGTTGGATCCCACGATGTAGAGCAGCTTGATGTCACTCGGGTAGCCGCCGGATTTCCCGTGAATCAGGGCATCGTAAACTTCGCTGACGTGAACAGTAGGATTGGAGCTTTCCGGTACCGGGAGAGATTTCCCAAGAATGCCCAAGGGCATGCGACCCGTTCCCCCAGCTACATGACCGCCCTTAATTCCAATATTGCCAGTCATGGCTGCCAGCGTGATGGCCGCCCGATGGTATTGCTCTCCGAACGCAGTTCGTCCGGGAGCCCAGCTGGCCCAAAGGGCTGCTGGTTTGAGGGTGGCATAGTCCCGGGCCAGCTGCCTGGTTATATCCCCAGGCACCCCAATTATGTCCTCGGCCCAACCGGGTGTCTTGGGTAGACTATCCTCCTTACCCGTCACGTAATCCTTAAATTTTTCAAGGCCGACCGTATAAGTCTCGAGGAAGTGATGGTCGCAAAGGTCCTCGGCGATCATCACGTAGGCCATGGCAATAAGCAGAGCCGTGTCCGTGCCCGGCCTGATTGCGACCCATTGTTCTGCCAGGGTCTTTGCCGATGGGCTGCGCCGGGGATCGACACAGATGATCTTCGCTCCAGCTTTCTTGGCCAATGTCAGGTAGGAAACGGTGTCAGGGCCGAACCGGGTAACCAGCGGGTTCCAACCCCACATGATGATCAATCGGGAATTGAGCAAGTTGTCACGGCTGTTTCCGGTAAAGGCCGTCCCAAAGGTCGCGAGCGAAGCGAGCTGGGCTGCTTCCAAGGAGGTGTTCCCCCAGTAGGTGGTACATCCTCCAAAGAGTGAGAAGAAACGTCGGGCAGCATTAAGGGTCCCGTGTAGAGGGCTCATGGAGCCGTAGTGGTTCATCAGGAAAGTGGAGTGGGTCCCATATTGTTCCTTTACTCTCCTTAGTTTCCGGGAGACCGTCTCCAGAGCTTCTTCCCAGGGGATGGGCTCAAACCTGCCGCTGCCTCGCTCCCCGACCCTTTTCAAGGGCTGAGTGAGGCGGTCGGGGGCGTGTACGACCTGTTTCTGCGCAAGCCCCCGGGGGCAGGCCTTCAAACCCGGGCCGGGCCGGGTATCCGTGCCGATTCGTTCGATAATTCCTTTGGAAACGTGAACCTTTAGCAGGCAGCGGCCGCCACAGTCGTAGGAGCAGCAGGTAGTCATTACCCGTTCTTGCCGGTCTGGATCCGTTTTTGGAGTCATGCCCTGCTTCCCTATATCCTATTGAGATCTCGCCTCGGATACTGAGAGTATAGTGAATGAGGTAGTCGTCTTTCAAGAAATATTATAGAAGGACGACATATCACTTGTTGAAAAAACTTCTACGATGGCAGTTTACCGGCAAATCCAGGCGGCTGGATCAACCTTCGTTCTGAACACCTTTTAGGGGCAATTACATTATACAAAATAGTAGTAAAAAGTTCCGGCGCACCATAGTAATGTGAGCTGTGAGGTCAGACAGAACCCTTCGCATGAGGACTGTTGAGTAACGGGAAGCATCAGATCTCAAGAGGTTGTTGCCCAAATCCTCTTTCGCTCTCTGAAAAGCATTTTTGACCATTCTAAA
>CBDUXJ010000009.1:0-20675 GCA_965371165.1 uncultured Syntrophobacterales bacterium
GGAGGAGCGATCGAAGGCAACGCCGCAGATGATGCCTTGATGGTGGATCAGGGCGCACTGGTGGACCCATTGGGAGTAAACCCATGCCTAATCATCTCATGCCATACTCGATTGCCAATTCCTTAAATCCCGGCAACGAGTTTTCGATTACCCATCTCTCCACGCAGTAAGCGATTCTGATATGGCCCGGTGCTCCGAAACCCCTTCCGGGTACTGTGAGGATGTTTTTGGCCTGCAGCGCCCTGACGAAGGCGACATCATCGTCAATGGGACACCGAGGGAAAAGGTAGAATGCACCCATTGGCTTCACTATGGAATATCCGAAATCTACGAGGGTGTTATAGAGGAGGTCTCGTTTTTCCTGGTACTCTGAAATGTCCACCGAAACATGCCTTAATTTCCCAACCAACCGTTGCATCAGTGCAGGGGCGTTGACGAATCCCAGGGTCCGATTGCTGAAGGACATAGCATCAGCTAATTTTTCCTTCCCCTCTGCCAGGGGGCTGATGGCCACGTATCCGATACGTTCCCCCGGAATCGAAAGATCCTTGGAGTGGGAATTTATGGCGATACAGTGATCGTAAACGGAGAAGACATCGGGAAGTTTTACATCATCGTAAACGATCTTCTTATAAGCTTCATCACAAAGGAGGCAGATGGTCTTCCCGTATTGCTCGCTCTTTCTTGCCAAAATCTCCCCCAATCGAATAAGAGACTCCTTGCTGTAAACCACTCCCGTCGGATTGTGAGGGGAATTGATGAGAATGGCCTTGGTCTTTCTGCCGATGGCCGCCTCAATGGCCTCCAGCTCGAGGGAAAAGTCATCCCGGGTTTCAACCAGCTTTAGGATTCCGCCATGATTGTCCACGTAGAACCTGTATTCGACGAAGTAGGGGGAGGGGGTGATTACCTCGTCGCCGGAATCCAAAATGGATTTTAATGCGATGTTGAGCCCCCCGGCTGCACCGGTGCTCATGATGATCTGTTGCTCGGTAAATGTAAGGCCCGTCTCCTGGGATAGCATGTCGGCTATACCCTTTCTAGTATCCTCATAGCCGCTGTTGGACATGTATCGACACATCCCCGGGATGGGATTCTGAGCTATTTTCCTCAGTTCCCCGAAGAATTCCCCTGGGGGTTCAGTGATGGGGTTGCCCAGACTAAAGTCGAAGACCTTTTCAGGATCATACATCCGTTTGAGCCGATCCCCCTCCTCAAACATCTTCCTTATCCAAGACGCGCCTTCTAGCGCCTTTTGGATCTTCATCGATATCACCATTTCCTCTCTCCTTGTCTCAATTCAAAACCAAACCAATAAAAAAGCCATGGAGATCCTGCCCATGGCTCATGTGAAATAAAAAGGCCATAGAGCATAGCACCCATGGCCTTTCTCCCCGATTCTCGGAATCCTCGGTCACGGGTGCCCGCAATGAAAATAAAAATAAGAGAATTCAGACTCCCTTTCCATTACATATCCCCCGTTTTAGACTGTTTGACTGTTTGTTTCTATCACTTCTTTCCCGCGCATGTCAAGGGAAATTGAGAGATCTCTGAAAAACTAGAAAAAGGAACTCTGAGCGCAAAATTATGCAGTGTTGCAGTTGTGCGGTGTACATTCTAATTCAAGCGTGTGCAGAACCGCAAATCCAATATTTGAGCCCGGAGGGCGAGTTTTGGGTTTGCAGTAAAGCGAACTTTAGAATGGTAGAAAAAATATTCTGAGCGGCAAAGAGCTCCTTTTTAGATCTCTTTAACTTGGTTCCTCAATTCCTGGAGAAAAACCGGTGTGCCTGAGCGTAATCTGCCGGAGAAGTGGGTCACCCTTCGAGGGCCAGGAACAAAGGGAAAGCCAGCCCCTTAGCTTGACTTTTTCCCCAAAAGTCTCTAATATTGCGCAGATATGGAATTATAAGCTTCCAAAGCATTCATGAGCTACCATGGTGGAACGACGGATAAAGGGAAAGGCGGGCGGAAAAAGACTATCGAGGACGCGGAATATCGGATTCATGGCCCACATCGATGCGGGTAAGACCACCGTCAACGAGAGGATCCTCTATTACACAGGACGGACTCATCGTATGGGAGAAGTCCATGATGGAAACACGGTGATGGACTGGATGCTTCAGGAGCAGCAGAGGGGAATTACCATTACCTCAGCGGTAACAACATGTCCATGGGAGGACAACTATATCCATATTATCGACACACCGGGTCACGTTGATTTCACCATTGAGGTGGAGAGGTCCTTGAGGGTACTAGATGGAGCCATAGCTGTCTTCTGCGCAGTGGGAGGTGTGGAACCGCAATCGGAAACCGTTTGGCATCAAGCCGACAAATATAGGGTTCCTAAATTGGCCTTCATCAATAAAATGGATCGCATTGGCGCCGATTTCTTCAGGACCGTTGAGATGATGGTCGATCGGTTGGGAGCGAAACCGTTGCTCGTCCAAGTGCCCCTAGGATCCGAGGATCAATTTAAGGGCGTGGTGGATTTGATTCGATTTAAGGGGATCATATGGCATGAAGAGACCCTCGGAGCCTCCTTAAGCGAGATAGACATTCCCCAAGAGATTCTCCCTCAAGCCTTAGAACAGAGAAGAAAACTTCTGGAAACCGTTGCCGAATCGGACGATGCCCTCACCGAAAAGTACCTCGAAGGGGAGGAATTCTCGGAGGAAGAGATCAAGAAAGCTATTAGAAGGGGAACCATCTCCCTCAACCTGGTTCCCGTCTTGTGCGGGGCGGCTTTGAAAAATAAGGGAATCCAGCCGCTCCTGGACTCCATCGTGGATTATCTCCCTTCCCCTCTAGATATCCCCCCTGTTCGGGGCACCAATCCACAGACGGATCAGGTTGAGGAGAGAGCCTCCAGCGATGATGAACCCTTTTGTGGACTCTCTTTCAAGATCATGATGGACCAAGGGAGGAAGTTGACCTATACCCGTATTTACTCCGGTGTCCTCAAGACCGGGTCAGAGGCGTACAATCCTCGTTTGAGGGCAAATGAGAGGGTTGCGCGGATCTTCCTGATGCACGCAAACCACAGGGAGAGGCTGGAGGAAGCTAGGGCGGGGGACATTGTAGCCCTCATGGGATTGAAGCAAACGACCACGGGGGACACCCTCTGCACGGAAGAACATCCTATTCTCCTCGAACCCATAGATTTCTATAAGCCGGTGATGTCGGTGGCCGTGGAACCCAAAACCAACCGAGACCAGGATAAACTGACCTCTTCCCTGGAGAAGCTGACCGAGGAAGATCCCACCTTCTTGGTGAAATTCGATGAGGACACCACACAGACCGTCATCTCGGGGATGGGAGAGCTCCATCTGGAGGTCTTGATTCAACGACTCCTCAGTGAATATAAAGTGGAAGTCAATGTCGGCCGTCCCCAAGTCGTTTACCGTGAGACCATCACCAGGGCCGTGGAGGCTTCGGGGCGATTCGATAGGGTTGTCGAAGATGTCCGCCACTTCGCCGAGGTAACCCTCAAGCTCATCCCCAACCATCGCGGGAATGGCCTGGAGTTTCGCTCAGAGAGTCCCGACGGTTTCTTATCCCAAGAAGGGCTCTCCGCCATTCAAGATGGGGTCAGGAATGCTTCTACAGCCGGCCTGATCATGGGATATCCCGTAACCGATATCCAGACGGTCTTTTTAAAGGGTTCTTTTGATCTCGAAAACACCTCTTCGATGGGCCTGAGAATAGCCGCTTCCAATGCCTTCCGGGAAGGGCTGAAAGAGGCACAACCAACCCTCTTGGAACCCATTATGGAGCTCAATGTGATAGTTCCAGAGGAGTTCATGGGGGAAGTAATAGGAGACCTGAAGGCACGAAAAGGGAAGGTAGAGTCTATTACCCCTAAAGGAAAGATTGTTTTCATCACCGCCCTGGCCCTACTGAAAGGGATGTTCGGCTACTCAACTGATCTGCGGTCTATGAGCCAAGGACGCGGTACTTTTTCCATGCAGTTCTCCCACTATGACGCCACCTCAGAGGGGTAATATCCCCTCCCATACTCCAGGGACCATGAAATGGACTCCACGAGCATCTTTTCTTCTCAGGCTATCAAGGTTCTTAGCGGGACTCAAATCATCGGCAAGAAAATTCACATCTTCGGTGAATTGGATTCCACCAATTCAGAGGCCTATCGCATGGCCGGAGAGGGAGGGGAGGAAGGAGAGGTTGTCGTTGCGGATCGCCAACTGAGGGGGAAGGGCAGATTGGGTCGACAATGGCTCTCACCCCCGGGGGTCAATCTCTATGTTTCCATAATCCTTCGGCCTCCGATTGTCGTAAGAAATGCGCCCCTGATTACCCTTATGGCTGCAGTAGCAACCGTAAAGGCCACGAAAGGGATCTCCGGGCTTCAGCCTCAGATAAAATGGCCTAACGATCTCCTCATAAACAATAAGAAGGTCGCCGGTTTGCTTAACGAGATGAAGTGCAAAGCGGGTAAGGTGGAGTTTATCGTTCTGGGAATAGGGATTAATGTCAATATGACCTTGGAAGTGGTCCCTGAGGAAATGAGATCCACTGCCACCTCTTTGAGGGAAGAACTGGGATATGATATCTCCCGAGTTGAATTCCTCAGTGCCCTCTTGCGAGAGGTTGAACGGGAATACCAGGCTTTCTTAACTGGAGAACCCGGACGGATTCTTCGCCAATGGGAGGAATTCTCCCAGATGGTGGGAAAGTTCGTGGAGATGAGATCCTTTAATGAGGTTATTCGGGGGAAGGTTAAGGGAATCGATTCCAACGGATCACTTCTCCTTTCCACCCCCGATGGGTCCGAAAGAAGGGTGATTGCGGGGGATATCTCCCACCCGGGGGAGTTCCCTGATATGAAGCCGGAGTTGGAAGCTAAGGGAAAGTAAGAGATGTTATTCGCAATCGATGTGGGCAATACCCAAACGGTATTAGGCGTATTTGAGAAAGACCGACTCGTGGGGAACTGGCGGATTGGTACCGAAAAGGGAAGGACTATAGACGAATACGGAATCCTCATAAAGGATCTCTTCATGTTCAGTCACATTGAGCTGGAGGATATCCTTGGAATCACCATCTCCTGTGTCGTCCCCCCGATAACCAATGTCCTTGAGGGGATGGCAATGAAGTATCTCGGCATCAAGCCTTTGGTAGTTGGCCCTGGGATCAAGACGGGGATGCCCATCTATTACGATAATCCCGTTGAGGTGGGAGCCGACCGAATTGTCAACGCTGTTGCTGCATACGCCAAACACGGAAGGAGTTTGATCATCGTGGATTTCGGCACGGCAACTACCTTCGACTATATCTCCCCAAAGGGGGAGTACATGGGTGGTGTGATCTCACCGGGGATTTTAATTTCTATGGAGGCCCTTTTCCAACAAGCGTCGAAACTACCCAGGGTGGAATTGATAAAACCCAAAGGGATTATCGGGAAAAACACCGTCAATAGCATACAGGCCGGAATCATCCACGGATATGTGGGATTGGTGGATGGGATCGTGAGCCGCATGAAAAGGGAAACAAGGACTAACCCGAAGGTGATCGCAACGGGTGGCTTAGCTGATTTGATCGCCCCAGAGTCAGAACTCATCGAAGAGGTCGACGAATTTCTCACCCTTGAGGGGTTGAGGATAATTTACCACCGAAATCAGGAGGACCATACCTCTTCGCCTTAATGGGGTTGTTCCCAATTCTCCGCTCAACCTCTCTACTTCTCCTCGATCTGGGTTGATCCCAGTAACTCAACCACGGGCTCCGCTGATAACGAGGTCTTTTCCTACCCACCCATTCCACCAACCTATGCTGGAGTTCCTGGGTTTTATAGGACGTATCTTTGACGGCTTCGTAAAAAGTCCATCTGCTGCGTTGCGCTGCATCCTTCGTCACTGCAGCGTACTTCTATGTACGCCTCATTCCTCAGGATTTGCGCGCCTTGCGTCTGGATCTTTTTTCTTTGCCGTCTGATTCCGACTTTTTACGAAATCATCATCTTTATAACTCGTTAATTTTATCCAAAATCAAACATTTCAGTAGGGAACACCGTTGTCCCTTCGGTTGTTCGTGGTCTGTTGCCCAAATTCCCTTTGGCTCACTGAAAAGAATTTTGGACCATCCTAGAGTTCGCTTCACTGCAAAGAGCGCTGAGGAGCTACTTCGTTACCAAAACTCGCCCTCTGGGCTCAAACGCTAAGCATGCAGTGCTGCTGTGCTGCGGTCTGAGGGAAGCAGGGATGAGGGTAGAGGTAAGAGGCAGAAGGAGGGGGTAGAGCAGGGTTAACGGAAAAGTGTGTTTCGGATTTCTCCTCCTAGAGGATCCTTGTCCCTCAGATTACGCTCATGGACAGCGGTATTCCGTAGAAATTCAGGAAACTCCACACCTGATGTCATTGACAAAAAGGCATGTAAAGGTAAAATATGTATCAGTATTTTTCATTTCGTCCATTTCCGTAAAGGAGACCTTTTCTTGAAAATTGCTATTTCGGGCAAGGGAGGCGTAGGAAAGACAACCCTGGCAGGGGTGATGGCCCGTATTTTGGCCCAGAGGGGCAAGAAGGTCTTGGCCATCGATGCCGATCCGGATGCAAATTTGGCCTCTGCCCTTGGATTTCCCGAGGAGATTGTAAAAAAGTTGTCTCCCCTTGCCTCTATGACCCCCCTGGTCGAGGAGAGGACGGGGGTGAAGAGGGGAACCATTGGGGCGATGTTCAAACTCAATCCAAGGGTTGATGATATCCCCGATGAATTCGGTGTATCCTTTGAAGGGGTCAAACTGCTTCTATTGGGATGCATCCCCCAGGGTGGCGGAGGATGCTTCTGCCCTGAAAACGTGCTCTTAAAGAGCTTGATGCGATATCTTTTCGTCGGGAGAGATGAAGTTGTCATCGTGGATATGGAAGCCGGGTTGGAGCATTTAGGCAGGGGATCCACCGAATATGTGGATGCCCTCATTGTAGTTGTCGAGCCTGGGCTTCGCTCCATCGGTACCACGAAACAGATCAGAAAATTGGCTACCGATTTGGGAGTGAAGAAGGTCCTGATAGTGGGAAACAAAATCACGACGGAGGAGGATCGTAAGATCATTGAGAAGCACCTCTCCGATTTCGAGATCATTGGATACCTCAGTTTCAACCCCAAGATCCTTCAAGCGGACAGGCAGGGGGTTTCCGCGTATGATATTGATGATCGATTCAAGGGGGAGGTTGCGGAAATTATCGAAAGGATAGAGGCCTAAATGATCCGTTGGGTTTTGCTCTGGATCAGCATAGTCATCAGCACCGTAGGCCTGAGTACATTGGTCTTTATCACCTTTCCCTTTGATCGCAACAGCAATATCATCCACCACTATGCCAGATGGTGGGCGAAGATACAACTACTGGTCAGTGGAGTAAGGGTCAAAGTGAAGGGATTAGAACATCTCGACAGGGAAACGCCTTATATCTATATGTCCAACCACCAGGGCAGTTATGATATTTTTGCATTACTGAGTTGCCTGCCTGTCCAGTTTAGGTGGATTGCGAAAAAGGAGCTGTTTTCAATTCCTATCCTGGGATGGGCGATGGGGGCCGCCAACTATATCAGCATTGACCGATCCGGGAGGAGAAAGGCCTTGGAGAGCATCGAGAGGGCAGCGAGCAAAATCAAAGGAGGGGTCTCCGTGGTCATTTTCCCAGAGGGAACCCGAAGCCGTGATGGATCTATTCAACCCTTTAAGAGGGGCGGATTTACCCTGGCCCTTAAATCCGGGGTTCCCATCATCCCCATAACGATCAATGGGAGCCGGGATGTAATGCCGAGGGACTCCATGAGGGTCCGACCCGGCGAGATTCGAGTCAGCATTGATAGAGCGATCCAAACCACACCCTTTTCATTGAGGGAGAGGAATGTCCTGATGGAAAAGGTCAGGGAGACCATAGAGAGGAATTTAACAGCGGATAGGGGATAGTATGGAAAAGATTTCTTCGACCTCCAGGAGAAGCCTGCAAAGGGAGATTCCGGGGATTATTCTGTTGGCAATCGCCATCTTTACGGTGCTCAGCCTCATATCCTATCATCCCTCCGATCCATCCTTTAACGTCTCTCATGCAACAAGGGTTAAGGTGATTCATAATTTCGGCGGCATCGTGGGATCCTATCTGAGCGATCTTCTCCTCCAAGGCCTGGGCCTCACCTCATATTTGATTCCCCTGGCCATAGGAACACTGGCCTGCTTCCTCTTCTTGCCCATGTCCGTGGGAATGAGCTATGGAAAGGGGGTGGGTTTTCTGCTCATTATCCTCTCCACTGCTACGGGCTTGGGCTTGAAAGTTGATACAATCCGGATTCTTGGCCGTAAGGTCCTTGCAGGGGGGGTTTTAGGAGATCTTTCCTCTCGGCTTTTGGAGAGGTACTTCAACCTCCCAGGCGCCTCTATAATCGTCCTCGTGGTCTTTATTATGGCCATATCCCTCAGTACGGGGCTCTCCTTCGTCTCCTTGATCGACGGATTGGTGGGGCTCTTCAAAGCAGGAGTTCGAAGATGGAATCTCTTGATGATGATTCGGAGGGAACGGGTTCGCAGGATCAGGGAGGTTTCCGCGGAGCGGAGGCAAAGAAAAGGAAACCCTAACCTCTCGGAACCCGTTGTGGTAGAGCCTCCCAGGAGGACCGAGGGGAAGGCGAGATTTGAACAGGAGGAGTTTAACTTCATAAAACCCAAGGAAAGGTTTCACCTCCCACCCCTGTCCCTCTTGGATTCGGGGGAGGTGAAGAGAGTGACCATTGATAAACAGAGTCTGGTGATGAACTCCCGAATCCTCGAGAAGAAATTGATGGATTATGGCGTAGAGGGACAGGTAATGCAAGTAAGGCCAGGTCCCGTCATAACCGTTTATGAGTTCGAACCAGCTCCCGGCGTGAAGGTAAACAAAATCGTCAACCTTGCGGATGATCTGGCCTTGGCCTTGAGCGCGATCAGCATTCGCATCGTGGCCCCCATACCGGGGAAGTCAGTAGTGGGAATTGAAATTCCCAATGCCCTCAGGGAGACAGTTTACATAAAGGAGATAGTCGATTCGGAGGCCTTCAAAACATCTGACTCCAAACTAACCCTGGCATTGGGAAAGGATATTTCGGGGGCCCCCTTCGTCATTGATTTGGCCAAAATGCCCCACCTCCTGGTGGCCGGATCAACGGGTTCCGGTAAGAGCGTATCCATCAATTCCATGATTTGTAGCATTCTCCTCAGGGCTACCCCAGATGACGTAAAGTTCCTCTTGATCGACCCCAAGATGCTGGAGCTGTCCGCTTACGAGGATATTCCCCACCTCCTGCTCCCTGTAATTACAAACCCCAAGAAAGCGGCAACGGGTCTGATGTGGCTTGTCGAGGAGATGGAACGGAGATACTCTCTCCTCGCCAACAGGGGCACAAGGAATATCGAGCTGTACAATCGAACAATCGAAACGGAGATGAGGGAGGGGACGCCTGATGCCCAGGGGAATACGCCGGAGGCAGCTGCGGGGGAAAAACTCCCTTATATCCTTGTGGTTATCGACGAACTAGCCGACCTGATGATCATTTCATCGAGGGAGGTAGAGGAATCCATCACACGATTGGCCCAGATGGCCAGGGCAGTGGGAATCCATCTCATTCTGGCCACCCAGAGGCCTTCGGTCGATGTTTTGACGGGAATCATCAAGGCCAACTTTCCCGCCCGGATCTCCTGTCAGGTCTCATCCAAAGTCGATTCCCGCACCATCTTGGATACCATTGGCGCAGAACACCTCCTGGGGATGGGGGACATGCTCTTCTTACCCCCAGGTAGTTCGAAGTTGAAGCGGGTTCATGGCGCCTTGGTCTCATCGGGTGAGATCAAGAGGATGGTGGGCTTCTTGAGGAATCAGGGCAAACCCATCTACGATCAATCGATCTTGGATGAGAAAAAGGCCAAGGAAACTGGCACAGAGGAGGGAGAATATGACGAAAAATATGATGAAGCCGTAGCCTTTGTCGCGGAGACGGGCCAGGCATCCATCTCCCTCATTCAGAGAAGGTTCCGGGTCGGTTATAATCGTGCTGCCCGGATTGTCGAGAAGATGGAGGAAGAAGAGATTGTAGGACCATCGGATGGGATAAAACCGAGGGAGGTCCTAATCCATAAGAGATAAAGGGGAAAAATAAATGGCAAAGGCTATAAAGAAGGTTGGCTCGTTTATTCTCTTGGCCTTTTTCGGTTTGGCAATGGAATGTTACGGCCTTTCCGTCGATGAGTTGATCACGAAGGTTCAGCGGAATTACGATCAGATTACTGATATTCAAGCACGATTTGCCCAGGAGTATATCCACAAATCCCTCAATCGGGTCAAGAAGGCCGAGGGGAGGGTCTACTTCAAGAAATCGGGAATGATGAGATGGGAATATCGCAAGCCCGTTCGCCAAGAAATAGTCAGCGATGGATATATGATATGGCTCTACCAGCCCGACGACAACCAGGTAATCCTGGGCGAAATTTCGAAGACGATCCGAGCAAAGACTCCAACGGCTTTTCTTTCCGGGGAGGGTAACCTCAGGAGGGATTTCCGTATATTAAGCCCCAAGGGCGAGAGCCAAAGAGACGGCTCTTTGTATCTCCTGGAGCTAGCTCCTATTGAACAACAAGTCGACATCCAGAGGCTCGTCTTAAGAG
The DNA here is from genome assembly GCA_965371165.1 of uncultured Syntrophobacterales bacterium. Lineage (GTDB taxonomy): Bacteria > Desulfobacterota > BSN033 > WVXP01. The sequence goes on from CBDUXJ010000009.1 coordinate 10,655, forward strand.
TGGACCCCAAACGATACCTCATCGTTCAGACCGATATCTACGATGCTTTTGAGAATGTAAATCGAACCCGTTTCTCGGGGATCAAGATAAACCGCAACCTTCCGGATTCCCTGTTTATCTTCATCATCCCCCCGGGGACACAGGTGCTTCGATCTCCCGCGGAATCCATTCGGTAGATTATTGAGGGGGAAATGGCCGGACCGAAATTACAGCTCCTATTGGAAACAACGAGGAGGCTTATCCGAAGACAAGCCACGGCTAACTTGAAACGGATTATCGATAAGACTCATCCCGCTGATATCGCCCACCTATTCGAGTATCTCAACGAAAGGGACCAGAGGGTTACCTTCGATCTGATCGACGATTCGGAAAGGGCGGCGGAGGTATTGAGCGAAATCGATAAGGCCAGTAGCACTCAGTTGTTAGAGGGAATGGATAGGCCTCGCATTACCGAGATCCTTCAGGCAATGTCCTCAGATGATAGGGCTGATTTCATCAGCGAATTGCCGGAAGAATTGGCTGAAGAGATCTTAAGCCTGATGGCAAAAAAGCATTCAGACCAAGTCGAGGATTTACTCAGCTATCAGGAGGATACTGCTGGTCGGATTATGACCCCCGATTTCTTCGCCCTCATCGACGAGACATCGGCCAAAGAGGCCATCGAGGCTTTACAAAAGGCATCGGAAGCGGAAATGGTCTTCTACGTTTATATCGTGGATGACCGGGGTCATCTCGTTGGGGTCATCTCCCTTCGACAGCTGATCACGGTCCCCCCTACCAAAAAACTGAAGGAGATTATGGTTACCGATGTCATCAGCGTGCGGACCGACATGGATCAGGAGGAGGTGGCCAGGGTAGTCGAGAAGTATGATATCCTCGCCGTTCCCGTTGTCGACGAGGAGAATAAGCTCGTTGGGATCATTACCGTCGACGATATCATCGATGTCATCCGGGAGGAAGCCACAGAGGACATCATGAAGATGGCGGGAACCCACGAGGATGAATTCGTCTATCGGGACAATGTCTTTAAAGTATCCCGATTCAGGCTCCCCTGGATCTTAACCAATCTGTTCGGAGGGCTGATTACCGGATATCTGCTTTGGATTTTTAGGGTGACCATAAAGGACGTTTTTGCGCTGATCACCTTTATTCCCGTCATTACGGCAATGGGGGGGAATGTAGGGGTCCAATCTTCCTCCATCATGGTCCGAGGGTTTGCCACGGGCAGGGTAGACTTCGATAGCTTGAGGCGTTTCCTGTTTCGAGAGGTTCGGGTGGGAGCCATCATGGGCACTGCCTGTGGCATCGCCGTCGGCCTGGTGGCCTATTTTTGGCATGGGAATCCAGTCATCGGGTTGGTAGTAGGTATTGCAATGGTCGTCGCCATGACCATCGCCTCAACCATGGGGACGTTGGCCCCGGCCTTCTTCAAAAAGATAAAGGTGGACCCGGCCATCGCATCGGGTCCCTTCGTTACTACTGCCAACGATATCACGGGCATCCTCGTCTATTTCGGGGTTGCCACGCTTTTCCTGAAATATCTAATCCACTGAATCCTTCCCTATGGGTCAATTCAAGACATGGGCAATCGTCATTAAAACCCTGGATTATGGGGAATCCGACCGAATCGTCGCTTTCTACACCTCTGATTTCGGAAAGGTTAAGGGGATTGCCAAAGGGGCTAAAAGGAGCAAACGGCGTTTTTCCAATGCACTGGAGCTCTTTACCCTCAGCAAGTTGATCTTCTTCGATAAGAAGGTGTCGGGGCTAGTGAGGATAGAAGGATGTGATATTGTCGGTACTTTCCCCGCGATACGAGAAGACATCCGAAAGATTGCCTTTGGATGCTATCTTGTTGAACTCGTGGATGAGATGACCGCCGAGAGGGAAGCCAACCCGGATCTATTCAACATGCTTAAGGCCTTCCTTTCCCTCCTGAGCGATGATGAAGCCGAGGCTCAAATCCTGAGAATCTTCGAAATCCGGTTGCTCTCCCTCTTAGGCTATCGACCCAGGCTGGACAGATGTCTCCGCTGTAACGAAACACTCGAGCATGGCGGGCCGGTCCATTTCAGTCTTAAGCGGGGGGGGCTGCTTTGCCAGAGATGCTCCCAGGGTTATCATGATCTGCTAGGCATTTCCGCGGGAACGGCGAAAATATTACAAGCCGCAATGGAAATGGACCTATCCAAAATTCACCGACTGAAGTTCACAAAGCAGGCCCTTTGGGAAAGTGAAACCATTCTTTCCAAGTTCATCCAGTACCATATCAATAAGGAACTGAAGTCCAAGAAATTTCTGAAAGATCTCGGTATGTAGTTCATATCCGGTACGATTACTTTCGGCAACTCAGGGGTTTTGCCTGCCCGTAGTGCAATCGCTCTCTTCATGTATTTTCATTATTGAATGTGAAATTTTTTCAGGGCATATGCAAAAAATACCGTTTCAAACTGGGGATTATATCAATCTCCGCAGATTCCCTTCTCAGAAAAGGAGGTTTTTTATCCAAAATTATATATTCCGTGGGAATAATAATGGATCGAGCAACTTTAATCGGCTACAGTCGTCTATCATCCCTTTTTGGCATGCTTTTTGATCTAGTGTTCATAGGAGTACAGAAGGACACCGAACATGCAGGACAAAAGAGCATATCCCAGACTAGATGTGAACCTTCCCGTCCATTTGGGTCTCATAGATATCAAGGGGCGGAGAAAGCTCAATGCCCGTTTTTCTGGGGAAACCATGGATGTCTCCATGAAGGGGCTGGGAATAATGATGAACCGCCAAATCCTGCAAATGATCCCCATCGCCATCAACCTTATGGGGGATAAGAAGAAGTACGATTTGAAGATCCGGATCGATTTAGCAGGGGAGAAGATCCTGGCAGTGGGCGAGGTAAAATGGTCCCTGCTGGAAATTCCACACCAGCTCAAGATGGGGGTTTTCATAAAGGATATGGGTCATGAAGAAGAGGGTAAGTGGACGAACTTTATCGAAAAACAGTATCGAGAGAGTGGACAAAAGACCGGCCCAACCGTAAGGGTGATCGAATCCATTCAGACGGCGTCAAACCATCTGGATAAGGCGTCAAGTAGGATATTCCAACAGATGAAAACTTATGAGGCGAAGCAAGGCAAGTGAAGGGGCAGGTTTTTAACATCTGCCATGACGAGGAGGCGAAATTTCGTAAAGAGATTCGCATCAGCAGTCTCTAAACCCAGGGCATCCTAATTGAGAGCATCCAATTGCTAGGAGGGTTTGCACTGGCATTGTAAAAACACCATTAACAAATTGATAAAAAGGAAGGCGATCTTAAGGCCATGGACAGAAAGAGTCCCTGGCCTTTTTCACTGCAGCTTCCTCAGTTTTATGAGAAATATTTTTGTAACCTATCGATTACGCTCAGGGACAACGGAATTCCTCAGAAAAGGTCAGGAAACTCCAGGCCATTTTACCATGGCGTATTGACAGGGATATGGTAACATGGTAATGAATTTCAGTTTTTAATGGAAAATCAACCAATTGGAGGCCGATCGATGACATTTCAGGAGATGATTTTGGCCCTCGAGACGTTCTGGGCTTGTCGGGGTTGCCTCATACAACAGCCGTACAATACCGAGGTGGGGGCTGGAACGATGAATCCAGCAACCTTCCTCAGGGTATTGGGCCCTGAACCATGGAAGGTTGGTTATATAGAACCTTCCCGTCGCCCAACCGATGGACGGTATGGGGAGAATCCCAATCGCCTCGAACAACACACTCAATATCAGGTCATTTTGAAACCCTCCCCCATCGATGTTCAGGAAATTTACCTCGATAGCCTGAGGAGCTTCGGGATTGATCCTTTAGCCCACGATATTCGTTTTGTGGAGGATGATTGGGAATCTCCCACCCTCGGTGCATGGGGCCTTGGGTGGGAGGTTTGGCTTGACGGCATGGAGATTACCCAATTCACCTACTTCCAGGAGGCGGGCGGGTTTAAGCTCGATCCCATCCCCGTTGAATTGACCTATGGAATGGAACGCATCGCCATGTATCTCCAGGAAATCGATGATATCTACGATCTGAAATGGGCGGAGGGTATCACGTATGGAGATATTTATCACAGAAGGGAATGGGAATATTCTACCTATAATTTCGAGAGGGCGGATGTTCAGATGCTCCTTCGACTCTTCGACATGTACGAGGGGGAATGTAATAAGCTCATCGATAAAGGTCTTGTCTTTCCCGCCTACGACTATTGTTTAAAATGTTCTCATACCTTTAACATCCTCGATGCGAGAGGCGCTATCAGCGTCACGGAAAGAACGGGATTTATTCATAGGGTAAGAGACCTCGCCAGGGCATGTGCGGGGGAATATCTGAGCCAGAGGGAAAAGATGGGATTTCCCCTATTAAAATCCCAACAGGGATAACTATTTTATCCCTCAAGGGGTTAAGGGGCAAGGGGTTCAATTCTCAGGGGAATGTTGCCCAAATCCCTGGAGCAAACATTAAAGAATTTTTGCTAACCATTCTTAGTGAAGCGAAACGGGTTTTGGGCAACACGCTCTCAGGAGGTAGAATGGGGAAGGAATTGCTTTTGGAAATCGGAACTGAAGAGATTCCGGCGGGTTTCATTTCAAAAGCCCTAGAAGAGATGACCCTCTTGATTCGGAGGGAACTGGATGCGGCCAGAATTGACCACGGAGAGGTGAAAACACTGGGGACTCCCCGGAGGCTGACCCTTTTGGTCGAAGATATCGCCGAAAAACAAGAGGATGTAGAAAGGGAAAAATTAGGCCCCCCCGTACAAATGGCCTTTGACGACAAGAGGAAACCAACGAAGGCGGGTCTGGGGTTCGCCAAAGGACAAGGCCTTAGAGTAGAGGATCTGAAGATCATCAAAAAGGGGAAGGGAGAATACCTTTGTGCCGTAAAAAAGCAGAAGGGAAAGGCGTCATCCACCCTTCTCGTCGAAATCTTACCGAGGGTAATCGGTTCCATCTCCTTTCCTAAATCGATGCGCTGGAGCACTGTTAATACCCGGTTCGCCCGGCCCATTCATTGGATTTTGGCCTTATTCAATGGACAGGTCATTCCCTTTAGATTCGGAGGCATCAAAAGTGGAAATTGCTCTTATGGCCACCGATTTATGAGTCCCCATGCCATCGAGGTACGCGACTTCCAAACCTATGCAAGGAAATTGAGAGACGCCTTTGTTATTGTAGATCCTCAACAGAGGAGGAAGATGATCGAGGAGGGGATCGCCAAGGCCGCAAAGGAGGTTTCGGGAAAGGTACTGAGTAATCAGGATCTCGTGGAGGAGGTTACTCATCTGGTGGAGTATCCCACCGCCATTACGGGGACTTTTGAAAGGGAGTTTTTAACCCTCCCCAGAGAGGTTGTGATACACGCTATGGAAGAACATCAGAGGTATTTCCCAATAGTAGATGAGAGGGGAAACCTCATGCCCTATTTCGTGTGCGTATGTAATACCCGAACACCGGATATGGAAATGGTTAAAAGGGGAAATGAACGGGTCCTCAAGGCCAGGCTTTCCGACGCAAAATTCTTCTTCGAGGAGGATACAAAGGAGCCCCTGGATCGGAAGGTGGAGGCATTGAAGGAGGTGATATTTCAGGCTCAATTGGGGTCCTCTTATGAGAAAGTCCTTCGATTTAAGGAATTGGCCCTTTACCTTGCCCGGAAATTTCGACCTGATTTAGAGGGGAAGGTTGAAAGGGCCGCGATGCTCTGCAAAGCCGACCTGGTTACGGGTATGGTGGGAGAGTTTCCCACCCTTCAAGGCGTGGTGGGGAGGGAGTACGGTCTGATTTCAGGGGAAGACGAGGAAGTGACCATTGCTATCTCTGAGCATTATCTTCCCGCTTTTGCTGCCGATCGCTTACCGTCCGGCCCTGTTGGGGATTTCATCAGTATCGCGGACAGGTTAGATACCATTGTGGGATGTTTCGGCATTGGATTGATACCTACAGGCGCAGGAGATCCCTTTGCACTGAGAAGACAGGCATTGGGAATCATTCATATCATCTTGGGCAAGGGTTATCCCATTTCGCTGAGCGAGCTGATCCGAATGGCCGTGGAACTTCTGAAGGGGAAAATAGAGCGCTCTCACGAGGAGATCGAAGCCGATGTCCTGGCCTTTTTTCGAGGGCGGCTCGTCAACATGTTGATCTCCAAAGGGTATCCTGGTGACTTAGTGGAGGCCGTGCTGGCTGTCCAGGCAGATGATTTGCAGGATGCCCACGCCCGGTTGGAGGCTTTGGCCAAATTCAAGGGGAAACCCGAGTTTGAGCCCCTGGCCGTTGTCTTTAAGCGAGTAGCCAACATATTAAAAGGAGTGGATTACGACCTGAAGACAGATCCCGCCCTTTTTGAAACACCGCAAGAGAACAGACTTCACGAACGGTATCTTTCAATGAAGGAAAGGTTTACATCGTTGATGAAGAATGGAGATTACGAGGGGGTGATAGGAGCCCTGGCCAGGCTTCGTGTGCCGGTGGATGAGTTTTTTGACCATGTTTTGGTTATGGCTGAGGATAAAAGGTTGCGTGGCAACCGATTGTCCTTACTTGGAAAGATCCACGGGCTCTTCTCCCAGGTAGCTGATTTTTCCCGTGTGAGGGTTGTAGATGTCGGTTAACATAAAGATTCCCAAGTGAGAGTGGAGGTAGATAAGATGCCTAAGTATGCGTATTTCTTCGGTGAAGGAGAGGCAGACGGAAACGCCCAGATGAAGGGACTGTTGGGGGGTAAGGGTGCCAATCTGGCAGAGATGACCAACTTGGGTATCACTGTTCCCCCCGGTTTTACCATTTCCACGGAGGTCTGTCGTTATTACTATAACCATGATAAGACGTATCCGCCTGAGCTAAAGCAGGAGGTAGAGGCCACTCTTTCCAATGTGGAAAAGGTCATGCAGGCCAAGTTCGGCGGCCCCGAAAACCCTCTGTTGCTCTCGGTGCGGTCCGGTGGCGCCGTAAGCATGCCCGGTATGATGGACACCATACTGAATCTTGGCTTGAACGACGATACGGTGCAGGGGTTGGCGAAGCGCACGGGGGATGAGCGGTTTGTGTATGACTGCTATCGTCGGTTTGTGGCCATGTATGGCGATGTTGTTTTAGGGCTCAAACCTCAAGAGAAGGATGAGCCAGATCCCTTTGAGGTGATCCTGGATGCCAAAAAAGAGGCCAGAGGTGTCAGCTATGATCATGAACTGAGCGTTCGGGATCTGAAGGAACTCGTTCATGAATCCAAGGAGGAAATAGAGAAGAGACTCGGAGTTGACTTTCCCGAAGATCCTAAGGAGCAGCTATGGGGGGCCATCGGAGCGGTCATCCGCTCCTGGGACAACCCCCGGGCCATTGCCTATCGGGAGTTCAACGCCATCCCGGATGACCTGGGAACCGCCGTGAATATCCAGGTCATGGTCTTTGGCAACATGGGGAAGACATCGGGCACGGGAGTAGCCTTTACCAGGGATCCTGCCAGCGGAGAAAATGTATTTTATGGCGAATACCTATTGAACGCCCAGGGAGAAGATGTGGTTGCCGGGATCCGCACCCCTCAACCGATCAACAGACGACAGAAGGGTACCAGGGATATCCCCTCCCTGGAAGAGGAGATACCTGAGGTCTACCGGCAACTGGAGGAAATCCGCACGAAGCTCGATCACCACTACCGGGATATGCAGGATATCGAGTTCACCATCCAGCAGGGAAAGCTATGGCTGCTCCAGACCCGGGTCGGAAAGCGCACCGGGTTGGCCGCCTTGAGGATAGCCGTAGATATGGTGCATGAGGGATTTATCACCAAGGAGGAGGCCCTTTTGCGGGTGGAGCCCGATCAACTGAACCAGGTTTTGCGGCCGGTCTTTGATCCTCGACAGAAGAAGCGCGCCGTCGACGAGGGAAATCTCATTGCCCACGGTTTGAACGCCGGTCCGGGTGCGGCGACGGGAAACGTAGTCTTCAGTGCTCCAGATGCAGAGGAGTGGGCGGTCCGGGGAGAGGAGGTTCTGTTGGTGAGGATTGAGACATCTCCCGAGGACATCCGAGGGATGAACGCGGCTCAGGGGATCTTGACTGCCCGGGGAGGAATGACCTCCCATGCGGCTCTGGTAGCCCGCCAGATGGGCAAAGTCTGCGTGGTAGGATGCGGTGTACTCGACATCAACTACAAGAGGCAGGAGATGAAGGTCAACGGCCACATTATCAAGCAAGGCGACTATCTCTCCATCGATGGGACCAGCGGAGATGTACTCCTGGGCAGAATTCCCACAAGGCCGTCCGAGATTCTGCAGGTGCTCATCGATCGGAGCAATCGGCCCGAAGAATCCCAGATCTACGGGTACTATATGGAGTTGATGTCTTGGGCCGATGAGGCCAGGAAACTGGGGGTACACACGAATGCTGACAAACCCGATCAGGCTCAGATCGCCCTAGCCTTCGGAGCTGAGGGGATTGGGCTCTGCCGCACCGAGCATATGTTCTTCGAAGGGGATCGGCTTAGTGCAGTTAGGGAAATGATCCTGGCCGAGGATAGGGACGGAAGAGAAGCGGCCCTTGCCCAGCTCCTGCCCATGCAGAAGGAGGACTTCAAGGGGATTTTCCAGGTGATGAAGGAAAGACCGGTCACCATCCGAACCCTGGACCCTCCCCTGCATGAATTCCTTCCTAAGACCCCCAAGGAGATCGAGGAACTGGCCAAAAAAATGCGTGTCCCTGAGGAACAACTAAGGGCCAAGATTGAGGCACTGCATGAGAGCAACCCCATGCTGGGACACCGGGGATGCCGCCTCGGGATCGTTTATCCTGAGATCACTGCTATGCAGGCCAGGGCTATCTTCGAGGCGGCCTGCGAGGTGGCTGAAGAGGGAATAGCAGTTCACCCGGAGGTCATGATCCCTTTGGTTGGAGACGTACGAGAGTTGGCGAACCAGAGGCGGGTGGTAGATGGAGTGGCCCATGAGGTATTCTCCCGGTACGGGATGGAAGTGGAGTACAAGGTGGGGACCATGATCGAGGTCCCCAGGGGCGCTCTCACCGCCGACCAGGTGGCACAGGAGGCCGAGTTCTTTTCCTTCGGAACCAATGATATGACCCAGACTACCTACGGGATAAGCCGGGATGATGCGGGCAAGTTCTTACATTCATACCTTAACGCCAATATATGGGATTTCGATCCTTTTGAAAAGCTCGACAGGAGTGGGGTGGGACAGCTGATGGAGATCGCCGTGAGAAAAGGACGGACGACCAGACCTGATCTCAAGATTGGGATTTGCGGAGAGCATGGTGGGGAACCAAGTTCCGTGGAATTCTGCCATCAGATAGGACTCGATTATGTGAGCTGTTCTCCCTTCCGGGTTCCCATCGCGCGACTGGCTGCTGCACATGCAGCCTTGAAGGAACGGAAGGCGAATTGAAGGGATTAATCCATATCTGTTGCGCCAACTGCCTCATTTACCCACTGAAGGTGTTGCGTGAGGAGGGTTGGGAGACAACGGGCTTTTTCTACAACCCCAACATCCACCCTTATCAGGAATATATCAGGAGAAAGGAGACTATTGAGACCTACGCCCAAAGGACCGGATTGAAGATGATCTACCGGGATGAGTATGATCTTGAGGGATTCCTTCGAAGCGTGGTCTATCGTGAGCACGAAAGATGCAGACACTGTTACCACTGCCGCCTGGAAGCCGCTGCTAAAATGGCGAGAAAAGGAAAATTTGATGCCTTTACCACGACACTGTTGTACAGCAAACATCAGAATCACTCCCTCATCAAGGAGATCGGCGAGAGCCTGGCAAAACAATTCTCAGTCCCTTTCTATTATGAGGATTTTCGGCAATGGTGGCAGGAAGGGATCCACGAATCCAAGGCCATGGGCCTGTATCGCCAGCAGTACTGTGGTTGCATCTACAGTGAAAAGGAGAGATATTGGGGAAAGAAAAAATAACCTGTATCATCACCAGCATTATCTTGACGTTTTTGTTCGCCCATTTCCCAAAATGATC
>CBDUXJ010000010.1:0-19989 GCA_965371165.1 uncultured Syntrophobacterales bacterium
GCCATCCCACGGGAAATCGCCCTTATCCACAGGACTTTTTCGACAGTCTCTCTTGTATTCTTCACCTTTGTTAGACAAAAAAGGCAGGCCACCACCAGGCCACCCAGAAGGATAGGATTTGACTTTGGCTACCGTTGTGCTATAAAGAAAGACGTCGACTATGTCTATCACAAAGATTTGACGTATTTTATAACTCCAGCCTTCTGGAATGAGTTATGAGACAATGTTTCCAGAAGTTGTCGAACCAGAGCCTTTGAGGGGTTCCATACCCCTTTGGAGGCTTTTGTTTTCAGTATTACGAAAAAGCAGTGGGATAAGGCCATTGCAGAAGCCAGATCCTTTTAAGGAGGACGACCGACAATGAATATTGAGGACATGGCCCTTGGCAGCCACATTCAAACATCTAAGGAAAGGAGAATGATTATAAGAAATATCCCTATACTAATCTTGTTCTGTTTGACATTTTTTCTATTTGCGATCAGTGCGGCAGCACAGGAAGTTAAACGGGTTTACATCGCTGCTAGTTATGAGAAGAACCACATTTGCGGCGGCCCGCAGGAGGAAGGCGTTATAAAGGGTCTCAACAAAACGGGCTGGTTCGAGGGTATGAACCTTGAAGTTAAGCGCTACTACATGGACACCAAAAGGAAGAACACCACTCCCGAAGCCATGAAAAAAGAGGCCAATATAATCTTTAGACAGATTAAGGAATTCAATTCGGAAGTCCTGGTGGTCTTGGATGACAACGCCTTTCGTGAGGTGGCATTACCGCTGGCGGGCGCTAAGGATCTCCCCGTTGTCTTCTCGGGTATGAATGGCCAGCCAGAAAGCTATAATGCCAAAAAGCGCTTTATGGATAAAAGGGAAAGGCCTGGTGGCAACATTACGGGTGTTTATGAGAAACTCTATGTAGTTCGTTCAATGATAGTGATGCAAACCGCGATAACCGGCCTGAAAGGGAAAAAGATCGTCGGAATCACTGACTATTCCCCTACTGGCAATGCTCTGACCGCACAGTTCAAAATCGAGTTGAAAAGTAAACCCAAAAACGTCGACTGGGAACTTAAAAGAGTAAAGGATTGGCAGGAATACACCAGTCTGATCAAGAAACTCAACGATGACGAGGAGATAGGGGCTATTTATCCGGTGGCCCTGAGCCTAAAGGTGTCCGATACGGTCACCTACACCGCGCCGCAAATCTTTAAATGGACCATGGAGAACAGCCGGAAGCCGGAAATGGCGCTCAATTACTTCTTCGCAAAGATTGGACTATTCGGCGGCGCTGCAGTTGACTTTAAGGCCATGGGATTTCTCGCTGGGAAGAAAGCAGGGCAGATCCTGAACGGCGAAAAGCCCGGGAATCTTTCCATAGAGGACGCGCCAGATTATGCCATTGTTTTCAACCTGAAACGGGCAAAAGAACTTGGCATCGATATCCCACATCCTCTTCTTACCGCGGCCGATCATGTGTATAAATAGGAGAAGAATTGGTGTAGATGATGGATGGCAAAGCGGCTTCCTCAGGGCCCTGCCTGCTTCCGGGAGGCACAGAACGTGTTCATCAAGGAATATCTGACCTCTTTCAAGGGAAAGCTCACTGCGTTGGTGATGACCGCCATACTACTGCCCATGATTGTCTCAAGTCTTCTCCTAGGAGGCATGCTTGAAAGACGACTTCGGGCGAGCTTCGAAAGCCGAATGGAAGCGGGCCTTAAGACTTTTTCCCTTATCCTCAATAATAAAGAGAAAGAACTAATTCAGGGACTTTCCAGGATTGCATCAGACAATACCCTCCAGATAACCTTGGAACTAGGGATCACTCCCCAACTTCGCAAATATCTTGAGACCCAAATCGAGGTGCTCAGATTTTCAACGCTCATAGTTGCCGATGCCCAAAAACAGGTAGTAGCATCCGCGGGAAAGGTCTTCTCGGTATTTATCAACGATGAAGGGTCAAAGCTCGTCACAAAAGGAACAGATACCCTCATTGGCCACTCTAAACCGATTTACAAAGGCAACGATCTATTGGGCTATGTGCTTGGAGCGGTCAGTCTTAAGGAAGGCAATTTCTTAGAATATCTGCATGAAAAGTTGGTCGACAATTATGCCATATGGGTCGACAGCGAACTTATAGCGACTGATTGGAAATTCCAGGAGATGAGAGACACAAAAGACGCCTGGACAGGCACAGACGACTATAAGATTATGGTAAAGACAATCGATTTCGGTAAACGGAGACTTTCCTATGGTGTCCTACTCCTTCTGGAGGAGGAACGAAGGGAGTTTTGGACGATGGTGGGGCTCATCGCATCAGTCGTCATTTCCCTTTTCGGATTAATCATGTTGTTATTGCGACGTTTCATGCATGAATTGATCGAGCCAGTAACTCAGCTGACCGGAGCGGCTTCGAATATAGAAAAAGGCAAAGAGATCCCCTATCTGGACGATCAACGCACTGATGAATTCGGCCAAATGGCGGTCGCCTTCAAACGAATGGTAGAGAACCTCAAAGGTACCGAGCAGGAGTTGAAGGACCACAGGGATCACCTACAAGAATTGGTGAAGGAACGAACAGCGGAACTGGAAGCAACCCAACGAGAAGCAACCGAGCTTTCTGAATTCCTTAAGAAGATGTTCGGCCGCTACCTCTCGACCGAGGTGATGAACTCGCTTCTCGAGAACCCTTCTGCCCTGGAATTGGGTGGTGAGCGACGGAATGTCACAATAATGATGAGCGATCTGCGGGGTTTTACGGCCCTTTCCGAGCGCCTTGAGCCTGAGCAGGTGGTTAAACTGCTCAACGGCTACTTCGAGGTCATGGTGGAGGTGGTCCATCAATACAACGGCACCATCAATGAGATCATTGGCGATTCGCTGCTTGTCATCTTTGGCGCGCCGCAAGAGATGCCGGACCGGGCCCAGCGAGCCATCGCCTGTGCCATTGCTATGCAAAACGCCATGGCCAAGGTAAACGAAGAGAACCGCAATAAGGGCCTGCCCGAACTCGAGACGGGGATTGGGCTCCACGACACCGAAGTAGTCGTGGGCAACATCGGCTCGAGCAAACGGATCAAGTACTCGGTGGTAGGCAGCGGAGTGAATATGGCCAGCCGGATCGAGTCTTACACCGTTGGTGGCCAGATCCTCATTTCCGAATCCGTGCGCAAAGAGGCGGGTGCGATCTTGCGCATTGACGCGCAGCGTGAGGTGTTTCCCAAAGGAGCCGAAGAGCCTTTGCGGATCTACGAAATTGGCGGTATCGCCGGCCGCTACAACATCGCGCTGGAGGGGAAGGACTCGGATCTGGTGACCCTCAGGCAGAAACTCCCGCTGCGGTACACGATACTTGAAGGGAAGCACATCGGCAAGAAAGGTCTCGAGGGCCTAGTGGTTAGGCTTTCGAAAAAAAGCGCTGAGATTGCCTTCGACGAGCCAGTCGAGCTACTGACCAATCTCAAGATGAACTTGGGAGATGTATATGAGGAGCTGGCAGTCAAGGACTTCTACGGGAAGGTGATGGAGCGCCTGGAGGAGAACGGGCACAGCTACTTTGTCCAGTTTACCTCCGTCCCGCCTGAGGTGGTTTCCTATTTCCAGGCACACCAACAGCATGCTGTGAAGCCTTCGCCGAGCTGAGTCCCGAGGACGCCCTCAAGGCCGAAGACAAAAAGGTTCAGGCCGTATTCAAGAAATGGCGGGCCCAGGGCCTCGCATAGTGCTAGGACTAAGCTCCCGGATCACTTAGGCTTATCGATATCTAACTTCGATAGTCGCCACCCTGGACCAGAACTATCGAATTGCGGAAGAAATATTGCATAGTCGGGATTGGGCCTGGATGAACGAATACATCTTGAGTTAAACTAAAAGGCAGAGCCGAACAAACCTGCCTTTGTCCTATCATTTTCTTTCGATAGGTTTGGAGCCGAACGACCGAATTGAGCCGTAGAAGTCAACGAACCTGTACTGCGGTCGGCTGCAACCTCGTGGCGCACTTTGCGTTTGGAACATGGAATAATCTGGATCATGGCTGGATGTGTTAGAAGATTGTTAGAAGATGGCAAAAAATAAGGGGCACGGAAAATCCGTAACCCCTTGAAATTATTTGGTAGCGGGGGGTGGATTCGAACCACCGACCTCCGGGTTATGAGCCCGACGAGCTACCAGGCTGCTCCACCCCGCGTCTTGGAGAATATTAAACTATCCCAGACCCTTTGTCAACCCCTCTATCAGCACCCGCCCTCTCTTCCCCTTCCCGATTTCCCTCGGAGAGGATGAGATCTCTGAAAAAATGGGAAAACGAGCTCTGAGCGCGGATTTACCCGGTAGTTGAATCAAATGTGCAGCCTACAACTGCATAACCGCAGCACCGCATCTCAGGATATCTCCTTGACAAAGAAGGACGCACCTTTTTACAATGCTAGATCAAACGGTTGCCTTAAGGGTCAGGCGGCTTCAGGGACCTCTCAAAATGAAAATCCTTCGGAGATATATCTGCTGGGAATTCCTCAAAATATTGCTTCTCAGCATGAGTGCCTTCATTATTATCTATTTCGTCGTCGATTTTTTCGCTCGAATGGACACCTTCCTCGAACACAAGGCTCCTCCAACTCTCGTCTTCCTCTATTACCTGTATCAAGTTCCGGGCGTTGGAGTTCAAATCCTCCCCCTCGGCATCCTGATGGCTACCCTTCTTGGCCTGGGAATCCTCTCCAGGAATAACGAGATCACGGCCATGAAGGCCAATGGGATAAGCCTTTATCGTATCGCCTTCCCCTTGCTTCTATTGGGTATTTTGGCAAGTGGACTTTGCTTCATCACAAACGAGCTCATCATCCCCTTTGCGAAGCGTCAATCGGATAACATTTATTTAACGGAAATCCGCAAGAAACCACGGAAGACCTTCATTCGAAACTATAAGGTTTGGTATCGAAGCCGTAATGCCATTTATAATTTTCAGGTCTTCAACCCCGAAAAGGATACGCTCGAGGGGATTACCTTGTTTGAGTTCAATGATAATTTCAAACTCCAGCGGAGAATTGACGCCAAAAGGGCCCTCTGGAAGGACGATGCCTGGCACTTTTATGGTGTAACCATCAGGGATTTTCATGAAAGGGGAACCATCCGAACCACCCGATTTGAGGAAAAGGTGATCCCCATTCCCGAAACGCCCGATGTCTTTAAAGAAGAGCGAAAAGATACCGAGGAGATGGGTTACTATGATCTTCGGCGTTATATTCGGAAGATCGAGATGGGTGGCTATGACGCCACCAGATATATAGTTGACCTTTATGCGAAACTGTCCTACCCGTTCGCCTGCGTGATCATGGTCTTTATCGGAATCCCCTTCTCCTTGAAAACGGCCCGGAGTGGGGGAGTGGCGCTCTCCTTTGTCATGAGCATCATCATCGGGTTCCTTTATTGGATTACCCTCAATCTCAGTCTCTCCCTTGGTCACTCGGGATCATTCCCCCCTCAACTTTCAGCCTTTGCTCCCCATGCCCTCTTCGGATTGGCCGGAATATACGCATTGATCAGCATCAGGCAATAGCATCTCAAACCCGGTAGATGCCCGAAAAACGGCCCACGAAGCCTAAAAAGATTGACATCTGCCATGGGTCAGTGATACATTTTTCCCCTGTTTAAAACAACACCAGGAGGTATCAAAATGGCCGTTATGGAAATTAGCGTTGTCCCCGTGGGAACGGACAATCCTAGCATAAGCCACTATGTGGCCGAATGTGTCGCCATCGTGAAGGAGAAAGGTCTTCCCTATGAGTTGACATCCATGGGAACCAATGTGGAGGGGGCATTAAGGGACCTCCTCGAGATAGCTGAAAAGATGCACGAACTTCCCTTCGAGCGCGGCGCCCAACGGGTGCTAACCTCTATCAAGATCGACGATAGAAGGGACAAACAGTTGAGCATACGGGGCAAAAAGGAGGCCGTCACGAAGAGGTTGTAGCCTCAATTTTCGGACTAAGGACGTGTAACACGAGTAACTAATTCAATGAGAAGAACAACTGAGGGGCGCAACAGTGGCTAAAGCTTACGATATCGCGGTCATTCCCGGCGATGGAACCGGGCCCGAGGTCGTCGCCGAGGGGCTCAAGGTCCTTGAGGCGACTGCCGAGAAGATGGGGTTCAGCTATCGCCTCTCCCACTACGATTACGGCGGTGAACACTATTTAAAGACCGGGGAAGTCCTTCCCCTATCGGCCATCGAGGAATTTCGCCACATGGATGCAATCTACTTAGGGGCAATTGGCCACCCGGAGGTGAAACCGGGAATATTGGAGAAGGGCATTCTGCTGAACATGCGGTTTACCCTCGACCAATATATCAACCTGAGGCCCGTTAAGCTTTACCCAGGGGTGGATACTCCCCTTAAGCACAAGGGACCCCATGACATCGACTTCGTGGTGGTCAGGGAGAATACCGAAGGACTCTATTGTGGCAGTGGAGGATTTTTCAAGAAGGGAACTTCCGATGAGGTGGCAATTCAGGAGTCCATCAATACCCGGGGCGGAGTGGAACGGTGTATACGCTACGCCCTGGAATACTGTAGGAAACGAAATAAGGCAAAAAAAATCACCCTTTGCGGTAAGACCAATGTCCTCACCTACGCCTTCGATCTATGGGAGAGGGCCTTCCATGAGGTGGGAGCCGAATATCCTGATATCACGCTGGACTATGCCCATGTGGATGCCGTCTGCATGTGGATGGTCAAGAATCCCGAATGGTTCGACGTAATCGTCACCGATAATATGTTCGGGGATATCATCACGGACCTGGGCGCCATGATTCAAGGGGGGTTGGGCATCGCCGCCGGGGGAAATATCAACCCGCAGGGGACCTCCATGTTTGAGCCCATGGGCGGCTCAACCCCAAAGTATGCCGGCAAGGGAGTGATCAACCCTCTTGCCGCCATCATGGCTTGTCAAATGATGCTGGATTTTCTCGGCGAAAGCGAGGGGGCCAATCTGGTAGAAAGGGCGGTCATTGAAGTGTTGGCCAAAAACCTGAAAAGCCCCGATGCCGGAAAGATGGGTTACAGCACGGCGGAGGTTGGGGATTTGGTGGCACAATACGTTCATACCATCTGAGATACGGCTCGATTCAGTAAAGGGAGGGAGAATATCCCATGGCCATGACGATTACCGAGAAGATCTTAGCAGACCACTGTGGGTTAGAGGAAGTACGTCCAGGACAGTTAATCAACGCTCAGGTGGATATCGCACTGGGAAACGACATTACGGCTCCCATTGCCATCGAGGAATTCAAAAAGGCGGGGGCAAAGAAGGTTTTCGACCGGGACCGCGTTGTCCTCATTCCCGATCATTTCACGCCCAATAAGGATATCCCCTCGGCGGAACAATGCAAGATCCTTCGAGAATTCGCCCGAGCCCAAAAGCTCACCCACTACTATGAACTGGGCGAGATGGGGATTGAACATGCCCTCCTGCCCGAAAAGGGAATCGTCCTTCCAGGGGATCTGGTGATTGGCGCAGACAGCCACACATGCACCTATGGGGCGTTGGGGAGCTTTGCCACGGGGGTGGGAAGCACGGACCTCGCTGCAGCGATGATCACGGGAGAACTCTGGTTTAAGGTCCCCGAGACCATTAAGTTCATCTACCACGGGAAATTGAGGCCTTGGGTAGGGGGAAAGGATCTTATCCTCTATACCATCGGGGATATCGGTGTAGATGGGGCCCTCTATAAGGCCATGGAATTCTGCGGCGAAACCATCGAGCAACTGCCCATGTCGGGACGGCTCACCATGGCCAATATGGCCGTTGAAGCCGGTGGAAAGAACGGAATAATCACTCCAGATGAGATGACCCGTCAATACGTGGATGGACGGGCTAACAGACCGTATCGATTCTTCCACAGCGACCCCGAAGCGCATTATGCTGAAGTGAGAGAGTACGACACCTCCAATATCGAACCCCAAGTTGCGCTTCCCCCGGATCCCGGAAACACCAAGGCGATAAGCGAAATCGGGGAGGTCCACATCGATCAGGCCGTAATCGGCTCCTGCACCAATGGAAGGCTTGAGGACCTGATGGAGGCCGGCCGTGTCTTAAAAGGGCGTAAAGCGGCCCCTTGGTTGAGGCTTATCATCATCCCAGCTACCCCTTCTATTTATAGGGAGGCGATGAAGGAAGGCCTTTTACAAATCTTCCTTGAAGCCAACGCCGTCATTGGCCCACCAACCTGTGGTCCGTGTTTGGGAGGACACATGGGAGTGCTGGCCAAAGGGGAACGGGCCATCGCTACCACCAACCGAAATTTCGTGGGAAGGATGGGCCATCCCGAGAGCGAGGTCTACCTGTCCAATCCAGCCGTCGCGGCAGCATCCGCCGTACTGGGGAGGATCTGCAGCCCAGAGGAACTTGAATAATCCCTTTACTTCTCTTTTACCTCTGTACCATTGGAATGGCATGGGGAGGGGGGAGGGGAAATGGGTGATGTGGCTTAAGAAGAAAGGTGGAAGGACTCTCCATGGAGGACGATGATGAAATTTGTGGGAAAGGCTTGGAAATTTGGCCCCAATATCAATACCGATGCCATCATCCCCGCTCGTTACTTGAACATCTCGGATCCGAAGGAATTAGCCAAACACTGTATGGAAGACCAAGATCCTCAGTTCATCAAGAAGATCAAAAGGGGTGATATCATCGTCGCCGATAGGAACTTCGGGTGTGGTTCCTCGCGGGAACATGCGCCCATTGCCATAAAAGCGGCGGGTATATCGTGCATCGTGGCCAAAAGCTTCGCGCGAATCTTTTACCGAAATGCCTTCAACATGGGGCTGGCCATTCTCGAATCCTCCGAGGCTGTGGACGGAATCGGGGAAGGGGATAGAATCCAGGTCGATATGGGCACGGGAAAGATCCAAAATCTCAGTACTGGAAAAGAGTTTCAGGCCGATCCCATACCCAAGTTCATGATTGAGCTCCTCAACGACGGAGGACTGATGAAACATGTGATGAAGAGGATTCGATCCCCTCACCCATCGCATTAGATGATCCCGGGCTTTTCCGGTTTCTCCTCCCCTTGACTTTTACATACCGCTGGCTATACTTCAAGCAGATTCATTTAATCGCTTATGGAGGTTACCGAGGGTACGGGAAAGGGAGAGCCTCATGAAGGTAAAATACTATGGCCACGCGGCATTTCTGATCACGTCCAACCAGGGAACGAGGATCATTACCGATCCGTATAAACCGGGCGCCTTTGATACCATGAGCTATGGAAAGATTCCCGACGAGGCCGATGTGGTCGTGGTGAGCCACGACCATGATGATCACAATAATTCAGGGGAGCTGCCGGGAAACCCGGAAGTCGTGCGAACCCCCGGGAAGCGATCCGTTCATGGCATCGAATTCAATGGTATTGCCACCTTCCACGACACCTCCTCCGGAAGGGAGAGGGGCGAGAATATCATCTTCAGCTTCACCGTGGATGGGATAATCATCTGCCATCTCGGAGATCTCGGGCATGCCTTGAGCCAGAATGAGGTGGAAGCCATCGGAGCCGTTGATCTCCTGCTAATCCCTGTCGGGGGGTTTTACACCATAGACTCAAAGGCCGCATCCGAAGTCGCTCGTCAGCTTAATCCCTCGATCATCATACCAATGCACTTCAAAACGGGGAAATGCGAGTTTCCCATCACCCCAGTTGACGAATTTACCAAGGGAAAACCCAAGGTTAAAGTTATGAACTCCAGCGAGATATCCCTCGATAAAGGCAAACTTCCGAAGGAGACGGAGATCATCGTTCTGCAACATGCCCTCTAATTGGGAGGCACAAACCACCAAGAGGAGCGATGCAGAGGTGTCCTCAAAAGCATGTCAGGTATTTCTGAAATGGAGAAATACGAGCTAAGGCCGCTTTTGGGCCGAGATCAAATCCGCCGGAGGATTAAGGAGCTGGCCGAACAGATCTCGCGGGATTATCGGGGGAAGGAGATCCTCTTTATTTGCATCCTCAAGGGGGCCTTTGTATTTCTATCCGACCTTATGCGCCAAATCAATTTGCCGGTCCAGGTTGACTTCGTTGGGTTGGCAAGCTATGGCTCTGAAATGGTTTCATCGGGCCAAATTCGGGTCACCCAGGAGAACTCCATCCCCATCGAGGGCAAGGATGTGATCATCGTGGAGGATATCATTGATAGCGGCAGGACATTGAAGTTTTTGGCCGATGACCTCCAGTCCAGAAAACCTCGATCTCTCAGGATTTGTTGCCTATTGGATAAGAAATCCCGCCGTCAAGTGGAATTCGATGCGGATTACGTGGGCTTCGATATCGAGGATCTCTTCGTTGTGGGCTATGGACTTGACGTCAACGAACAGTTTCGGAACTTACCGAGTGTCCATTATGTGGTTGAGTAGAGGCCTTCTTATTTCCCTCATACCCCTTATCGCCCTTTCCTGTGCTCCTAAGGCGAAAATACCGGTCACCGAAAAACCTCCCATTTCGGAGAAAGTACCAAAGCCAGTGGAGGGGGAAATACCGAAGGAAGAACCTCGAGATGCCGTCCTCTTCAATATGGGAGAGATCCTCTTTTCAAAGGAGGACTTTGCCAATGCGGGACTTAAGTTTCGAGATCTCGTCGAACAGTATCCGAGCAGTCCATTGGCGAATGAAGCTAAGTACAAGCTCGGCATCTGCTACGCCAAGACAGGGCGATATGAGGACTCCCTTAGGCTCCTCAGGGAAGCCCTTCCCCTCTCCTTGTCGCCTTTGAGGAAATCGATGATTTACTCCATCATGGCGGAGAATTACTCTGGGCTTGGGGACTATTTCGAAGCCTTAAGATGGTATACCAAGGCCATGGAGTACGCTGAAGAAGAGGCACAGAAAGGGGAAATCTGGCAAGAGATCAAGAAAATCCTCGATCATCGCCTCTCCCCTGCCCAGCTTCAAGAGGTCCAATTCATGTATGAGGGCACCCCCCCTGCGGGCTATGCCACCTTCAAGATAGCTCAGATTTATTTCGAGCAAGGAGATGTGGAACGCAGCAAGAAGTTAATCTACCGGATCATGGAGGATTTTGAGGACCAACCCTATTACCCCCAAGTTAAGGCCTTTTTCGACAGCATGAAAGAGGCGCTGATCCCCGAAAGGAATGTCATTGGTTGCATTCTCCCCTTGAGCGGCGAAAATCGCGTTTATGGACTTCGATCGCTCCACGGAATTGAGCTGGCTATCCATGCCTTCGAACCGAACTACGGAGGGATGCCTATTAAGCTGGCGATCAAAGATTCGAAATCCAGCCCGCGCGAGGCAGAGATCGCCGTGGAGGAATTGGTCGATGAGGAAAGGGTTATGGCCATCATCGGCCCGCTCTTAAGCGTCACCTCGGAGGCGGTTGCCAAAAGGGCCCAGGAATTGGAAGTACCCATCATCACCCTCACCCAAAGGGAGGACGTAGTCGAAATCGGCGACTTTGTCTTTCAAAATTGCCTCACCAATTCCCAGCAGATAAGGGCCCTCACCTCCTTTGCTATTGGTGAGCTGGGGCTGAGTAGGTTCGCCATCCTATACCCCCGGGATCTCTATGGAATTAAGCTGACCCACCTCTTCATCGATGAGGTATTAAGGAGAGGAGGCGAGATTATGGGGGTTCAATCCTATGATAACGAACAAATGGATTTCGGGAAGCAAATCAAACAATTGGTGGAGTTTCGAGAAGGAGAAAACAAGAAGGGGCATAAAAGGGATTTCGAGCCCATCATTGAATTCGATGGCCTCTTTATTCCGGACTATTCCAACCGCATCGGGCTCATTGCACCCCAATTGGCCTATTATAACGTGATCGGGATAACGCTTCTTGGAACCAGTGCCTGGAATTCGCCGGAATTGGTCTCGGAGGGGGGGAAATACGTCGATGGATCCATATTCGTCGATGGTTTCTTCAGGGATAGTCCAAATCCCCGTATGAAGAGGTTTACCCAGAAATTCAGGAATACCTTTGATTCGGACTCCACTACCCTGGAGGCTCAAGCCTATGATGCTGCGGACCTCTGCGTTCAGGTACTGACGGATCAGGAGATTTACTCCCACCGTCAAATGAGAGATGGCCTCATGCGGGTGATGGGATTTGATGGCATATCGGGACTGACCTCCTTTGACCTCGATGGGAAGCCCAATAAGATCCCCTTCATCCTGACGGTAACCAAGGGGGAGATTCACCAAATTGAATAGGCCTATGGGTGCGCTGGTCCCAAGGGACGTACCCCCCCATCTCGAAGAGTTATGATTGCTCGATCGCTTCATCCTTGGGATGTCAACTACCGGGAGGCCATCCGCATCCAGGAGAAATTGAGGGGCAACATTTCCCTGATCAACTCCACACGGAAAGTTAGCTCCGTCGCTGGAGCCGATGTCTCCTATTCTAAGAGGGGCGAGGAGGGAATTGCCGCCATGGTTGTCCTCAGTTACCCCGGCCTCGATCTCTTGGATAAGGCCTTTGCCAAGGGAAAGGTCTCTTTCCCCTATATCCCGGGGTTGCTGAGCTTCCGGGAAGCCCCTTTGTTGATCGAAGTTTTCCAAAGGCTTCAACGCCCTCCCGATGTGGTCCTCTACGACGGCCAGGGAATAGCTCATCCCAGATCCTTTGGATTGGCCTCTCATATGGGTTTGCTCCTTGACTTGCCCTCGATCGGGTGTGCGAAGGAAAAATTGGTGGGGGATTTTGGGGATGTGGGGCCTCAGCCGGGGAGTACTACCCCTTTAAAGCTAAGGGGTAAAATCATCGGTGCCGTAATCCGGACTAAAAGGGGGGTTAAACCGGTCTTCGTGTCTCCAGGCCATCGCATCGACTTGGAAACCAGTATGCGGGTAGTCTTGAAAACGTGCCGAGGGTTTAGGCTTCCTGAACCCCTCCGCCGGGCTCATCTTATGGTAAATGGAATCCGATCCCAGGGAGGGATCTCACCCACGGGAAAATGAGGTAGGGATATGGGAAAAAGGGGAAAGATCCCGGTATTGATTCGACATTGGATCGAACACAATGAATCCCATGGCGAGGAATATCGGAGATGGGCGGATATTGCCCGGGAAGAGGGGCTGGAAGGGACAGAAACCCTTATCCTTGAAGCGGCGGATCGCATTCAATCCGCCAACGAGAAGCTGAAGGAGGCATTGGAGCAACTCTGAAATCGCCCCAACCTCACCCTCCCTTCCCCCTCAGATAGGCCTCCAGGCGATCCATCCCCTCGGCGATATTTTCCATGGAGCGGGCATAGGAGAAGCGGAGAAATCCCTCGGCGTTTGTGCCGAAATCGATCCCAGGGGCCACCCCAACCTTGGCTTCCTCAAGGATATCGAAGGCGAGATAATAGGAATCCGCGGAAAATCGTTTTGCATTGGCCAGGATATAAAAGGCCCCGGTAGGTTCCACCATGATACCAAACCCCAACTCCCTCAGTCGCCTAATCATGAACTTTCTCCGTTGATCATAGGTTTCTCGCATTTGCCCGACGTCGTCCTCGGCGTCTTGGAGGGCTGCGATGGCCGCCAATTGAACGAAGGAATTGGGCGAGATGAACAAGTTCTGCTGAATCCTTTGCATGGGGCGAATAAATTCCTTAGGGGCGATGACATAGCCCAACCTCCAGCCCGTCATGGCGTACAATTTCGAAAATCCATTGATGACAAAAGCATTCTCCGTATATTCGAGGATGGAATGGGCTTCCCCCCCGTAGACTAACCCATGGTATATTTCATCGGAAATGATCGAGGGGGAGAATCGTGCTATCTCCTCCATTCTCTCGCCGGAAAGTACATTTCCCGTCGGGTTGGAGGGGGAATTGATGAGGATGCCCTTGCTCCTTGGACCAATCTTGGGGGAGATCATTTCGGGGATGTACTGAAATCCCTCCTCTTCTAACACATCCACGAAAACGGGGACTCCACCGGCGTACTTGATGATATTGGGATAACAGGGGTAATACGGATTGGGTAATATGAGCTCATCTCCCTCTTCCAACAGCGTCGAGAAGAGCAAGAGCATGGCCGTGGAGGTTCCTGATGCAATGAGAATCCGGTCTGGTGTTACTCGAACACCGTACGTTTTTTCATAATCCGCGGAAATGGCCTCCCTCAACTCCAGTAAACCCAAGCTATGAGTATAATGGGTCTTTCCATCGCAGAGGGCCCTAAAACAAGCCTCCTTAATGCATTGAGGGGTATCGAAATCGGGTTCTCCTATCTCCAAGTGGATCACATGCTCGCCCTTCTGTTCCAATTCCAGAGCTCTCTCCATGACATCCATGGCGATAAAAGGAAGAATCTCCAAGGCTTTATTGGAAATCATCATATTCATCAGCCCCCCGGAATCCTACCTTCCCTTCGAGGCCTCGTAGGTCGATACGAGGAAAGTCGCGTCCAGGTATTTTAGGTTATCATGTCTCTTTTTCAAGTGGAGCCTTTTAATTCGAAGAAAAGCCTCGCTATTTTCGATGCGAAACAGATAATCCACCAGCTGTCTGGTGGTGATGCTCTCCAGCTTTACCACCACCGAGGACTCCTTGTAATGTTCACCGATGGGGGTGCTCTGGGGTTTCATAGAGGCGATGTTGCCCTTGATAAGGGTTTTGGCAGCTAAACTCTCCAAATGGGAAAAGAGGGGGAAGCTCTTTCCCCTCTTCCCCGCCTTCCCCTTCAATTCCTCCATCCTCCTCTTTATCTCGAGATATTCCTGGCTTAGGGTAGAAATCTCCTTCAGTTCGATGGTTTTTTGGACGATCCTCCTATCCAATTCCCTCATCTTCTTCATATAGGGAGTTATGATGAGGGTATAGGTGAGAATCGTCACCGCCAAGAGGGCCCCTAAACCCACGATTACTTTCTCCCTGAAAGCCAGCCTCATCTCGGCTTCTCCTCCCCCATGGAGATAGAGAATTTGAATTCCACCTTATCCCCTTTTGTCCCAACCTTAGCATGGGTGAGGGCGACCTGTTTGAACCCCGTGAATTTTTGAAGCCCCGCCTTGATATTATCAACGGATTCAAAGGAATCGGTCTCCCCCGTTATTGCAACCCTACCCTTATTGAGGACAAGGTCCCTGATATCCACCGGGACCTCGTCTGGGATTCGCAGGGTGATCTCCCGCATCAGGTCCAGTACGGACATCCCCTCCACCCCCACCTCCGAGAAGAGAAGGGGTTCCCTTTTAAGCTCCTCAACCTTGACCCTCATCTGATGAACCTCTTTCACGATGTGCTTGACCTCGGGAAGGGTATTGGTGAACACCTTTCTTATTTGGCCGCTCAGATCCTCGTCATGCCTCTGTTTCATGCCGAGTTTGAGGTAGAAATCGAAAGAGACCAGCAGAAGCAGGATCAGCAAGCATATTCCGGCAGATAGGATTTTTCCCTTGACCTCTTTGACCTCGCTTCGAAATGCAAACTCATCCCTTCGGAAATTTACCTGGGAAAAGCTCCCATTTCCCACGCCCCTCAAACCCAAGCCCAACCCATGGGGAATGAGGCCGACTGGGACGGACTTCATGGTCAATTTGTTGAAGGAAGCCTCCAGGACGTTCAATGGCTTGGTCTCCACCTCCAATTCCCGCGAAAGGTATGGTATCAGGTTACGTAAGGCGCTGGTCCCACCGCAAAGAAAAATACGGCGGACCTTCTGATGATGGTCTGCCTCGTAGGAATGAAAGGTCTGCTTCATCTCCCTGACCAGGGGGGATACGGCTGATTCGATACATTTCGAAAAACGGCTCTCCTCTTTGGACTTCCCCTTGGTCTCCAAGATAATCCCATGGCTGGTTTTTCCTTGCTCCGCCTCCTCATGGGAAAGCTCAAACTCCCTCTGGATGGCCCCGGTGACTGCCTCCCCCCCAAAGGGAAGGCTCCGAATCATGGATAAATGACCATTGTTAACAATACATATTGAAGTCTTTGAGGCCCCTATATCGGCGATGGAGAACGGACCCTCTATGCCTTGGAGGGTGAGGCTGGAGATACTATACAGGGAAAGAATATCCAGATCCACGATCTTCGGTGAAATCTTTGCCCTTTCAAGGGTTTCAAGGTGATCTCTCAATACGTCCTTCTTAACGAGAAGGGCGAGGATTTGCGCCCCTCCTTTCTCGACCTTCACGATATGGTATGATACGACCATCTCCTCGATATTAAAGGGGGTATATCCCTCTATCTCGAAGGGAATTACCTTGTCCATCTTCTTCCGATCGGCGAAGGGAAGCTTGATGATGCGGGCAGATACCTGATGCCCTGGAATGGAGGTGATCACAAGATCCCCTGCGATACGCCCCTCCCCGAAAAGCTCGGTGAGGGCTTGAACAACCGCATCCGATGGGGCCATCTCCCCTTCCCGCGGAATCTCCTTCTCGTGGAAACCGATAAGTTCGAACCCTCGGAAAGTCCTCCGAAGCTGGACGGCTTTAATGGAATGACTTCCGATGTCCAATCCGATGATCTTCTGGGGCATTTGGTTGCCTTCCCCTCCTTAAGGAGTCACTCAAGGCGAAAACAGCTCGACCCTGTCCCCCTTGGCCGCCTTCAAGACCTCTCCGGCACTATCCCCCATGAGGGAAATTTCCAACAGGCCGAAGCTATCGAAGATGGCCATTAACTCTCCCTTTCTCGCCTCGGCATAGGCAGTCTTGAGGCCCGATATCCGTCTGCCCATTATGTGGATTTGAAGGGGTCCCTTGTCAACCAAGGGTTCGAGAAGGCGGCGGGGTAAATTAGTAATCAAGTTACCGAACCGATCGATGTGGATTACCTCCCCCATTATCCCTCCATCCGTGGTCCTCGGCTCCGGGATATCTATCTCAGACCATCGATCTAGTCTCACCCCGAATTCTTCGGGCTTCCGTCCCAGCGAAAGGTGGGCAGCGATGGGTGCGAAGATATCCCGACCATGAAAGGTTTGGCTGGTGGGTTTCCGGAAAAAATCGCGGTTGCGGATACCCACGACCTGCTTAACCTCTTCCTCTCGGTAGATCCAGGTGAATAGCCCGTTATCTGGGCCGACGAAATAGTATCCCTCGGTTTCCACCACGAGGGCCTCCCTCTGAGCCCCCACCTCGGGGTCAACGACGCCCAGATGAATAGATCCCTCCGGGAAAGAGCGATAGGTATTCCCCAAAACGAAGGCCCCTTCAAATATCCCCTGGGGCGGGATTTCATGGGTGATATCCACTAAGATACATTGGGGATTGATCCCCAATATCACCCCTTTCATCGACCCGACATAACCATCCTTCGTGCCGAAGTCGGTGATCAAGGTAATGATTCTCTCCAAAGTGGCCCCCGAATCAGGAAAATAGTTTTCTCAGGCTGGTCGTGAAGGGTTCTTGTGCAACTCCCTGTTCGGTAATGATGGCCGTAACGTATTCGTGGGGCGTCACATCGAAGGCGGGATTCAATACCCTCACCCCCTCCGGCGCGATCTGCCTGCCGAAGGGATGGGTTACCTCCCTGCTGTCGCGTTCCTCAATGGGAATCTCATCGCCCATGCCGAGGGAGAGATCAAATGTAGAAAGGGGTGCGGCCACATAGAAGGGAATCCCGTGGGCCTTGGCTAAAAGGGCAATGGAATAAGTTCCGATTTTATTGGCCACGTCGCCGTTTGCAGATATACGGTCTGCTCCCACCACCACCAGATGGATGAGCCCCTTGCTCATCAGGTACCCCGACATGCCGTCGGTGATAAGGGTTACGGGAATCCCCGCTTTATCCAGTTCCCATGCCGTCAACCTGGCCCCCTGAAGTTGAGGTCGGGTTTCGCAGACATATACCTCAAGATCTTTTCCCTCCTCATGGGCGGCCCTTATGATACCCAAGGCGGTCCCATAACCCGCCGTGGCCAAGGCGCCGGCATTACAATGGGTCAAAATAGCGCTTCCGTTTCGGATATATCCCTTCCCATTGTTACCCATTCGACGATTGACCTTGATATCCGCTTCCCTTATCGCCAAGGCCTCCGATTTCAGAGAGCGCCGCAATTCATCCAATCCCTCCCCTTCGTGCCTATTAACAACCTCTTTCATCCTTTGGACGGCCCAAGAGAGGTTGGCCGCGGTCGGACGTGTTTCCATCATCATACGGCAGATCCTTTCGAATTCCTCCTTGAATCGGCCCGTGTTCTTGACCCGCAGCTTCATCACTCCCAAGGCAATCCCCATGGCAGCAGCCACACCAATGGCCGGGGCCCCTCGGATGGTCATATTTCTGATGGCCTCGGCCACTTCCTCTGGCCTATCACACTCCACATATGCTTCTTCTATCGGGAGCCTCCGCTGGTCCAGCATTACGACCTTGCCATCTCTCCATGTGACCGTCTCATATTTCATGGGAAAATCCTGAAAACGGATACGCCATTACCCCTTCGATAGGCTTTTCCTCAGAAGCTCATTTACCAATTTCGGATTTGCCTTTCCCTTAGTCGCCTTCATCACCTGTCCCACGAAGAAACCGAAGAGCTGCTCCTTGCCCTCTTGATAATTCTCCACCAAGTTCGGGTTCTCTTCCAGAACTCCTCGGATAATCCGTTGGATCTCATCCACATCGGTAAGCTGAATCAGTCCCTTCTCATGGACGATTTTCTCGGGGCCTCTCCCACTCCGGTACATCTCCTCGAAGACCGTTTTGGCGATCTTCCCGCTAATAACCCCATCCTTGATCATCTTCAACATGGAGGCCAGATGTCTAGGGGGAACGTTACATTTCTCGATCTCCCGATCGTCTTTCTTGAGCTCCCTCAGCAAATCCCCCATGATCCAATTACTCACCGTCTTGGCCTCCCCAAAGAGCCTTACGCACTCCTCATAGTAATTGGCCAGGGATTGAGACCCTGTCAATATGGCAGCGTCATACTCAGGGATCCCGTACTGCCTGATAAACCGCGCCTTCTTCTCCGCGGGCAACTCCGGAAGGGTCCCGCGAATCTCCTCTATCCAGGCCTCGGAGACTTCCAACGGAACGAGATCGGGATCGGGGAAATACCGATAATCATGAGCCTCCTCTTTCCCCCTCATGGCGAGGGTTCTCTCCTGTTCTTCATCCCACAGCCTGGATTCCTGGAGGATCTCCTCCCCCGCCTCCAACAACGCGATCTGCCTCTTAATCTCATATTCCAAGGCCTTCTCCACATGGCGGAAGGAGTTCATGTTCTTTAGCTCAGTTCTGGTCCCAAAATCCCTTTCGCCTTGAGGACGAACCGATACGTTAGCGTCACACCGAAATGACCCCTCCTCCATATCGCCGTCACAGACCTCAAGATAGCGTAGGACATCCCTCACGCCCCTCAAGTAGAAACCAGCCTCCTGAGGAGATCGGATATCGGGACCGCTCACGATCTCTATCAAGGGGACTCCAGTCCGGTTGAAATCCACCAAGCTCGAGGCCGACGATTCGAAGGTTCCCTCGTGGACTAACTTCCCCGCGTCCTCTTCCATATGGATCCGGATGATCCTGATCCGCTTTTCCCGACCATTGGCGGTAATCTCCACATACCCATCCTTGGCCAGTGGGTATTCGTATTGGGAGATCTGGTAGCCTTTGGGAAGGTCTGGATAAAAATAGTTCTTCCGGGCAAAGAGGCTAAAGGGGGAGATTTTGCAATTGCATGCCAGGGCCATCTTAATGGCAAATTCTACTGCCTTCACATTGAGCACTGGAAGGGATCCAGGTTGTCCCGTACAAACGGGGCAGGTATATGTATTGGGCTCGCCACCAAAGACCGCCGAGCAACCGCAGAAAATTTTCGACCGAGTTAACAGCTGAGCGTGAATCTCTAAACCGATAACCGATTCATAATCCCTTATTTTTCTTGTGTTGTCCTGTTCTTCCGGGCGAACTCCAACCGAATTTACACCCATAACAAATATCCCCTAACCTGTTAGAATGCCTTATGATACGCCTTTTTGTCAAGGGGGATAGGGGTCAGGTCTCAACATTTGACAGAACTGAGTGCACTAATAATTTCTGTCAGCAATTT
>CBDUXJ010000011.1:0-19960 GCA_965371165.1 uncultured Syntrophobacterales bacterium
TCACGGCGACGGATCTGACCACATCCTTCATTTCGGAACCGAAGGCCCCGGCATTCATGGCCAGGGCGCCTCCTACGGTCCCGGGGATTCCAGTGAAGGCCTCAAGGCCTGTAAGGGCCCTTTCCCTGGTGAATCGGACTAGGTACTTCAAGTTTACCCCTGCCTCGGCGGAAACCAATATCTCCTCGTCCTCTCGGCCAATGATCCTTACCCTGCTGAATCCCCGGCAGAGGTTGATAACAATGCCTCGAAGCCCCCCATCCCTGACGATTACGTTTGTCCCTCTGCCCAGGATGTAATGGGGAATGGCCCTCTCTTTGGCGAATTGGAGTATCGCCGTTAAGTCGTCGTCGTCCTGGGGAAAGGCGAGGGCATCGGCCCTTCCACCTACCCCCAGGGAGGTATGCTTCGCCATGGGAACGTCGAAGGAGACCTTTCCCTTGATAAGCGATTTCAGTTCCTCCTTGATATCCCCTTTCATTTGCAAGAGGCCCATGACATCATTGGAATCATCGGGGATTCTCCGCCTTGTATTTCCTCCCGAGTTCCTCGATCAGATCTTCACCAACCCGAAAGATATCGCCGGCCCCCAGGGTGATTACCAAGTCGCCGGGCATGATAACCGTCAAGAGGTATTGGAGGATTTCGTGCCTATCGGAGATATAATGGACATCCCTGTGTCCGTGTTCCCGAATTCCCTCGAAGAGGTGGCGGGCATGTACCCCTTCGATCTCCTCCTCCCCTGCCGGGTAGATATCGGTGATAACCAGTACATCGGCCTCGTAAAAAGCCGTTAGGAAATCATCAAAGAGGGCCTTGGTGCGGGTGTAACGATGGGGTTGAAAGAGGGCTACCACCCTCCTACGCCATCCCCGCTTAGCGGCCCTCAAGGTGGCCTTGATTTCGGTGGGATGATGGCCGTAGTCATCAAAGACCAGGATATCCTCAATTTCGGCCTTCTTCTGGAATCGGCGTTGAATCCCGGAAAATCCGGCTAGGGCCTCCTGGATTGTTTTGAAATCCACATCCAATTCAAAAGCCGTTGCCACCGTGGCCAATACATTATAGACGTTGTGGATTCCGGGCATCTGGACCGTCAGTTTTCCAATGGGTTTACCCATATGAACCAGTTCGAAGGAGGTGTGAGGGCCATCGAAGCTCATGTCCTTGGCCTGGAAGTCGGCCTGGCTGGAGAGCCCATAGGTGGTAAAGCGTTTTTTCAATTGGGGGATTAAGTCTTGAACGTTTTCCTGATCCAGACAGAGAACCGCGAGGCCAAAGAAGGGGATCCTGTCGATGAACTGAAGGAAGGCCTCCTTAATCTGTTCAATCCCCTGATAGTAATCGAGGTGTTCAGGGTCAATGTTGGTTACCACGGCGATCGTTGGCAAGAGTTTCAGGAATGACCCATCGCTCTCATCCGCCTCGGCCACCAAGAAGTCTCCCTGCCCCAGTTTGGCACTGCTCCCGATGCTGTTAAGTTTTCCGCCGGTGACGACTGTGGGGTCTAAGCCGCCATGGGCCAGAACGGTGGCGATCAGGGAGGTAGTGGTAGTCTTTCCGTGAGTTCCCGCAACGGCCACTCCGTATTTCATTCGCATGAGCTCTGCCAACATCTCTGCTCTCGGAATGACGGGAATGAGCTTCTCGGCGGCTGCATGGATCTCCGGGTTCCCCTCCTTAATGGCCGAGGAAACGACGACGACCCCTGACCCCTCGATGTTATTCCCCTGATGTTGGTAATAGACCTGCGCCCCCAATTGCTCCAGTCTACGAGTTATCTCGGTTTCCCGAATATCGGACCCGCTGACCTCATACCCCAGATTGAGAAGCACCTCTGCTATCCCGCTCATCCCGATACCCCCGATTCCAATGAAATGGATATGGTTTATTTTGGTTTTTCGATACATCGCTGTCCTCGCAAAGATACGAGTTTGTAGCACCAATCCACGATGAGATCAGCGGCATTAGGCTGAGCCAGGTTTCCTGCTTGCTTCTCCATGGCCGACATCTCATCCCTATGTCGATACAGGTGCAGAATCGTATCGGCCAGGAGTTTCCCCGTCAGATCGGAATTAGAGATCATTCGTGCACCCCCCGCCTTTACCAGGGCTTTCGCGTTGAGGGTCTGATGATTGTGAATGGCATGGGGATAAGGGATCAAGATAGACGCCCTGCGACATGCGGTCAACTCCGATACCGTTGTAGCTCCTGAGCGGCAGATGACCAGATGGGCATCTCGATAGCAGGTGGCCATATCATCGATAAAGGCCTTCACCGATGCGCGGAATCCCTTGCTCTGATAGTTCTGGGAGACGAATTCCAGGTCATCCCCTCCCGTTTGGTGGGTGATTCTCAGGGTATCTCGAACCCCTTCCAACCAATCCAAGGCTTCCACCATCTTCTCGTTTATCCGGTGGGCCCCTTGACTTCCCCCGAAGATGAGGAGATTAAATTCATCTCCATTCCGGGTGTCCTCGAACCCTTGGAGGAACTCCCTCCTCACCGGATTTCCCGCGAGAATCGTCTTCCCCTCGGGGAAGTAGGATCTGCTCTCCTCGAAGGAGATGAATATGGCATCGGATAGTTTTCCCAATAGGCGATTGGTCGATCCAGGTATGGCATTCTGCTCCTGGATGGCCCTTTTAATTCCCATGAGAAAGGCCGCAAGGACAACGGGACCTGAGGCATATCCCCCCACGCCAATAACCAGATCTGGCCTGAACTCCTCGTTGATCCGGACCGAGGCGGCGATGCCGAGGGGAATGGTCCATAAGGAGATGAGCTTTCTCGCCAATGGCTTCCCCCTTACTCCAGACACGGAGAGGGTTTTCAACTCATATCCCATTTTGGGGATTAAAGCCTCCTCGATTCCCCTCCTCGATCCAACGAAGAGAATCTCATTTCTGCCTTCCCTGATCTTGAAGGCCTCGGCTATGGAAATCCCCGGGAAGAGGTGCCCCCCGGTTCCGCCCCCGGCAATGATGATCCTCATGTCCTTCTCACCGTGGATGAAATGTTGAGCAGAATGCCTACCCCCATGGCATTGACGAGTAGAGACGTTCCACCATAACTGATGAAGGGGAGGGTTAGCCCCTTTGTGGGCAGTAACCCGAGAACTACCCCCATATTGATGATGACCTGCATCGAGATCATGGTTGTTATTCCGACCGCGAGAAGGGTCCCAAAGGGGTCTTCGGCCATGAGGGCAATCCGGAAACCGCGAATAGTGAACAGGGCGAAGAGACCCAAGGTGATGGTCGCGCCCACCATGCCCAGCTCCTCCCCGATCACGGAGAAGATGAAGTCGGTATGCGGGGCCGGCAGGAAGAAGAGCTTCTGGCTCCCGCCTCCTAGGCCCGTGCCGAAAAGGCCCCCTGATCCGAATGCCAGAAGGGATTGAACCACTTGGAAGGTTGTTCGGCTCGGATCTTCCCATGGGTTCAGGAACCCAATGATCCGTCTATACCGATAATCAACCCTCATGATCAGCAGATAAATGATGGGAAGGGCAACCAAAATGGAGGAGACCAAGTACGATATCCGAACTCCCCCGATAAAGAGGAGCATGAATACCATGGTTGCCAAGAAGAGGGCTACGCCGAAATCCGGTTGGAGCATGACCAAATAGATCATCGTCCCCGAGATAATGAGGACTGGAAGAAAACCCAAGGAGAAGGTTCTTATTCGATCTCCCTTTTTCTCCAAGAAGTAAGCCAGGAAGATGATGAGGGCCAGTTTGGCGAACTCCGAGGGCTGAAAGGAGAAGTCGACAAGCCGAACCCAACGGGTCGATCCACCAACCCTGTATCCTATGCCTGGAATCAGAAGGAGTATGAGGAACAGCAAGCTTACACCCAATATGGGATAGGCCAGTCTTTTCAGAAAGACATAGGGAATATTCATCATTACCATCATCATCGCCAAGGCAAAGCCACCGAA
Organism: uncultured Syntrophobacterales bacterium; assembly: GCA_965371165.1. Classification (GTDB taxonomy): domain Bacteria; phylum Desulfobacterota; class BSN033; order WVXP01. The sequence continues at coordinate 3,943 of CBDUXJ010000011.1, forward strand.
GAGGGCCTGTTTTTTCAAGAAATAGTACCCGTTCCCGAACCTATCCGTCGCAAGAATGGCACTGGCACTGTATACCATCACGATCCCTAACCCTATTAAGGAGATGGTCGTGATTAACAGGGACAGATCGTATTGAGCCTTTTCCCTCATTGCTTTCGAGCTCCCTTGGGAGTTCCCATGCCGAGTTCGTTAACAATCTCCTTGAAGAGGGTTCCCCTCTCCTCGTAATCCCTGAACATATCGAAACTTGAACATGCCGGGGATAAGAGCACCACGTCCCCGTGTTTCGATTCATCAAAGGCATGCTGGACCGCCTCTTCAAGCGTATCGGCTTCGGTCGTTGGGACGGATTTTCCCAAGGCCTCGGCCATCCTCCTCCTCGCTTCACCTATTAAGATGAGCCGCTTCACTTTTTCCTTGACGGTCCCCTCTAGAGGGCCGTAAGTTCCCCCCTTGTCCTTTCCCCCAGCGATCAAAATGATGGGCTCCTGGAAACTCCTTAACGACTTGACCACGGAGCCAACATTGGTCCCCTTGGAGTCATTGTAAAAGCTTACCCCATCTAGTTCCCTTACGAATTCCAAACGGTGTGGAAATCCTCTGAAGGATTCCAGGGCCGCCTGGATAGCCTCCTTTGGGCAGGAGCAGATTTTGGCCGTGGCCACAACGGATAACATGTTCTCGATGTTGTGGATTCCCTTCAGGGGAACCCTTGTGAGTTTGAAGCGTTCGACTTTTCCCTTCGGATCACGGTAGATGAGGGAGTCCCGGTCAAAGAATGCCCCCACCTTCAAGGGAGATGTGAGGCTAAAATACCATTTTCTCGCCTTGATTTCGGAGGTCCGCGCGTTGATGGTCCCGTCATCGGCGTTGAGGACGGCAAAATCCGAACCCCGCTGGTTCGAAAAGAGCCTAAATTTGGCCCTTATGTACTCCTCATAATGGGGATATCGGTCTAAATGGTCCTCGGTGATATTGAGCAAGAGGGCGATATGGGGCCTAAATTCATGGATCCCTTCCAGTTGAAAGCTGCTGATTTCGGCTACTACATAATCCCATTTACCCCGTCCGGCGCAATCGATCAGGGGGTTACCCACGTTTCCCCCCACAAAGACCTCCTTACCGGATACCTTGAGCACATCCCCCAGGAGGATGGTAGTGGTAGTCTTCCCATTTGTTCCAGTCACACCGATGATGGGATCTCGGATGAACCGGCACGCCAGCTCAATTTCGCTTATGACTTCGATGCCCTTTTCCCGAGCCGCCGCGATGGGTTCGATGTCGAGGGGAACCCCCGGGCTGACGACGATCAGGTCGCTTCGTAAAAAGGTTTCGATCCTGTGCTCCCCCAGCTCGGTCTCTACATTGAGCCCCCTTATCTCCGAGAGGTACGGCCGCAGTTCATCGGCGGATTGAATATCAACCCCCATAACCCGTGCCCGCTGCTCGGCCAGAAATCGGACAACCCCTATTCCCGTCCTAGCCAGTCCTACCACTAAGACCTTCTTCCCTTCCAATTCCACCGGACTCCCCGAAATGGAAGATTACCTCAGCTTTAACGTGCTGATGGCCACAAGTCCCAGAATGATCGCGATAATCCAGAACCTCACGATCACCTTTGGTTCCACCCATCCCTTCAGTTCGAAATGGTGATGGAGGGGGGCCATCTTGAAAATGCGTCTTTTTTTGAGCCGGAAGGAGACCACCTGAATGATGACGGAGATGGTCTCCAATACGAATATCCCGCCCACGATAGCCAGGGGGATCTCGTGTTTGGTCACCAAGGCCAACGTTCCCAAGGCCGCTCCGAGGGCAAGGGACCCCGTATCCCCCATGAAGACCTGCGCTGGATAGGTATTAAACCAGAGGAACCCCAGACTAGCGCCCACCAACCCTGCGCAGAAGATGGTCAGCTCCCCACTGCCTCTGATGAAGGCGATTTGAAGGTAGTGGGCGAATTTATAGTGTCCCGATAGATAGCTAAAGAGGAGAAAAGTTGCCCCAGAGACCATGACTGGACCGATGGCCAACCCGTCCAACCCATCGGTGAGGTTGACCGCATTGGAGGTCCCCACGATGACCGCTACGCCAAAGGGGATGTATAACCAGCCCAAGTTAGGGGTTACCCTCTTAAAGAAGGGGACCCACAGCTGGGTGCTGAAGTCGAAGGTGACGTAGAGGACCCAACTGACCGCCAAGGCGATGCCAATCTGAAGGGGAAACTTATATCTGGCTTTTATCCCCATGCCGTCCCTGTCTCTCACCTTCTTGAGGTCGTCGATAAAGCCGATGAGGCTGAAGCCAAAGGTGGTGAGCAAGACGAGCCACACATATCTATTGGTGAGGTCGGCCCACAGAAGGGTCGGTGTGATTAATGCGAAGAGGATTAATATGCCTCCCATAGTTGGGGTTCCCTCCTTGGCCAAATGTGACCTGGGAACATCTTCCCGAATGGACTGGCCCAGTTGAAAATCCGTCAGTTTTCTTATCATCCACGGACCAATGATGAAGCTGATCACAAGGGCGGTTATCGTGGCGAGGATGGTCCTGAAGGTGATGTACCGAAAGACATTGAGGAATGAATAGACCGTATGGAAAGGGTAAATGAGATGGTATAGCATTACCCTTCTTCCCCCATGAGACCTAGGACGATCCTCTCCATGGACATAGCCCTGGACCCTTTCACCAGGATCCAATCTCCCCGCTTTATCGTTTTATTAAGGCGGCGAAGGAGGTCGCGGTGGTCCTTTGAGACCGTGACACGACCCTCGTTTAACCCCGCTTCGCGGGCCTTTTTAGCGATGATTTCAGCCCTTTCCCCCAAGGTGAACAATAAGTCCACGCCGAAGGAGACCACCTTCTCCCCGATGCGCGCGTGAGCTTCACCGCTGAATTGGCCCAATTCCAACATATCCCCTAAGACGGCGATTCCCCTTTCTGCCTCCTTCACCTCCGAGAGGGCCTTAAGGGCTAGTTCCATGGACTTGGGGTTCGCGTTATATGCATCGTTGATGATGGTAGCCCCGTTGGCCAACCGTACGACCTCCATGCGCATGGAAAAGGGTTTAAGCCCTTCCAGTCGTTCCTTGATTTTTTTCAACTGCACACCAAAAATCGAGGCAACTGCGGTCCCAGCCAAGGCATTATACACGGAGGAAATTCCCATCATGGGAAGGGCCACTTCAACCTCCTCTCCCCTCAGGGCTAAGGTAAACCAGACCCCCTTACCCCCTTCGATGCGGACCTCCTTGGCCATTACATCACTGGGGGCCTCCAAGCCGAAAGTGACCCTTCTGCCGGGGTAGCCTTTCGCTAATTTCAACACGTTTACGTCGTCTTGGTTGACCACTATCACCCCATCGGGTCGCATGGTATCCCATAGTTCCCCCTTTGCCTTTATCAATTCCTCAAAGGTACCAAGATCCTCCAGGTGAGCTTCGTTGATATTGGTGATGAGGCCGACGTCCGGATTGGCAATCTCGGTCATCTTTTTTATCTCCCCCTTTACATTCATCCCCATCTCCACCACGGCCATATTGTGATCGGGGCAGAGGTCCAATAAGCTAAGGGGAAGCCCCACCAGATTATTTCGATTTCCCCAGGTCTTCGATACCCTGAAGGATCCCTCGAGGAGAGTCGCGATGATCTCCTTGGTGGTCGTTTTCCCGTTGCTTCCGGCAACTGCGATAAGGGGAATCTGATGCTTTCCCCTCCAGGAATGGGCGATATCTCCCAGGGCTCTCAACGTATTTTCGACTACGATGACGGCCTTTCCCCTCGGATCGAAAGTGCCCTTCTGGGCCAAGGATTCGTTTTCGATGATGACCCCCTCTCCCCCTTTCTCCATGGCCTCCAGCACGAATTGATGTCCATCGAATTTTATCCCCCTAAGGGCGATGAAGAGATCCCCTCTTTTGATGGTCCGCGAGTCTATTGAGATTCCCCCGAAAACCTTACCGGGAAAACCCCTTATCAACCTGCCTCCCGTCGAATCCAAAATATCCTGGAGGGAAAGACTATTTCTCATCATGAGCGTTTTTCAAGGCTTCCTTAATTTCATATCGATCGTCGAAGGGGAACCTCTCCCTCCCGATAATCTGATAATCCTCATGCCCTTTTCCGGCGACCAAGACCACATCGCCGGCTTTAGCCAGTTTTAGGGCCAATCGGATGCCTTCCCTTCTCTCTAAGACTTTGACGTATCCCTTCTCTTTGAATCCCCTGGACAATTCTTCCCGATCCATCTCGCGAGTGGACTCGGTCCTCATTCCCTCCTCGATCTCCCTGATAATGGCCGCTGGGTCCTCGGTCCGCGGGTTGTCAGAGGTGATCACGGCGAGATCGCTATAACGGCCGGCTATTGCTCCCATGTGGGGACGCTTACCCCTATCGCGGTCCCCGCCGCAACCGAAAACGGTGATGATCCTTCCCCTTCCCTTGAGGTCCCCCATGGTCCTCAAAATCCGCCCTAATGCATCGGGCGTATGAGCGTAGTCGACGAAGATATGAAAACCCTCCTCATTCTGGATGCTTTCAACCCTCCCCAGTACGCCACCAAGGGCCTCAATGCCACCTCGAACCTCCTCCAGATCCACCTTTACGGCCAGACCGATTCCCACGGAGGCGAGGATATTATAGAGGTTAAACTCCCCCAGGAGGGGAGAGCGAAAGGAGAAATTTCCCTCGGGTGTGATAGCCATTGCCGAAAGACCGGTGATAGAGGCATGGATATCCTTAGCATAGATGTGTCTCTCTCCGTTCAGACCATAGCTCATCTTGGGTAAGTCCAGCTTCTCCCAGAGGAGTCGTCCCTTGGGGTCGTCGAGATTGATGAGGGATAGAGAATGAGGCTTCAGACTTTTCCGTAAAAAGTGGGTAAAGAGGCTGGTCTTGCTCTCGAAATAGTGATCCATTGTCTTATGGTAATCGAGATGATCCGGAGTACAATTGGTGAAAACCCCGATATCGAAATGGCATCCCTCTATTCTGTGCTGATGCAAGGCATGGGAGGAGACCTCCATGATGACATGGGAGACTCCTTCCTCCAGCATGTCCTTCAACATCTTTTGGAGGTCATAGGATTCGGGGGTTGTCGTTGTCGCCCTGTGGACAGTCCCTTCGAAATGGTAGTCGATGGTTCCGATAACGCCGGTTTTGAAACCGGCCCCTCTCAGGATCGATTCGGCAAGATATGCCGTGGTGGTTTTTCCATTTGTGCCGGTGATGCCGATAAGGGTTATCTTGGCCGATGGGTTCCCAAAGTAAGCCGTTGAGATAGTGCCCAGGGCTTTGCGGCTGTTGGGTACCACCACCGTTGGAATCCCTCCGATCCTTAGATTTTCGTCCTCCAGGATCACCGCACGTGCTCCCCTTTCAATGGCTTCTTCTATATAATCGTGTCCATCTACCTCCTGTCCCTTCATGGCAACGAAGAGGGAATTCCTTTTTACCTGTTTCGAATTATAGGCAACTCCTTCAATCTCGATGGACATCTGTCCATGGATTTGCCCGTGATCCAGGCCTTTAATCAAGTCCCTCAGTTTCATTGATAGTTATCCCAGGCCCTCAAAAACCCGGCCTAAAGATAAGAAAACAGGTATCTCCCTTCTCCACAATTGTCCCCGGTCTGGGGCTTTGGTTGAACACCCTCCCGCTTCCGGAAACCGTAACCGGCAACTCCAAAGTCCTTAACCTATTTAAGGCGGTACGTATACTCAATCCCCTTAGATCGGGCATCCTCCTGGAAGGTTTCCCGCGATGAATCGCTTCATGAATGGTCCGTTTGGGGGGACGCCACGTTGTTTCCCTCGTTGAGGCTTTGGCCAATATAGGTCCTTTTGTTGAGGGAATGTTGAGATACTGGAGCGAACGCTCGGCGATATTCTTGAAGACGGGTCCAGCCACCATTCCTCCATAGGGGATTCCCTGGGGTTCATCAATCACCACAAGAATAACCAAACGCGGCTGATTGCTGGGCACATATCCCACGAAGGAACTGACGAATCGGTCTTCGTAATAGCCTCCCACGAGGCTATCCACCTTCTGGGCCGTGCCCGTTTTCCCAGCGGCCTCATAATATGCTAAGGCTGCCCTCGTTCCAGTCCCCCCTGCTTTCACAACGCCGGTGAGGATTGAGGTCATTATCCGAGCCACCTCTTCCGACAACACTCGCCTGATGATTACCGGATGGGATTGTCTTACCGTTTTCCCTTTCGAATCGACGATCCTATCGACCACATAGGGCTTTAACAGATTTCCCCCGTTGGCGATGGCGGAGATGGCGGTTATGAGCTGAATGGATGTTACGGCGATACCTTGTCCAAAGGCGATATTCCCCAGGGCGACCTTGGACCATGTTTTGGGACGTCTCATGATCCCCTTGGCTTCACCGAGTAGATCGATCCCCGTCTTATGGCCGAAGCCAAATTTCCTAATGTAATGATGAAACTTCTCCCTTCCAATCCGTTCAGCGATCTTCGTCGCGCCTATATTGCTGGAATACTTGATGATATGTTCAAGGCTGAGCCACCCATATTTTTTTACATCGCGGATGGTTTTTCCCGAAAGGATATAGGCCCCATTTTCGCAGAAGAAGATATCGTGTCTTTTGGCCACCTTCCCCTCAAGGGCGGCTGAGGCCAGGAACACCTTAAAGACGGAGCCGGGTTCAAAGATATCGGTAACCACCCTATTTCTCCATGTCTTTGGGGGAGTATCCCCAAATCGAATGGGATTAAAGGAGGGGTGATTGGCCATGGCCAAAATTCTACCACTCGTGGGATCCATAACCACGGCCATCCCATTTTTCGCCCCTTGTCCTTCCACGGCCCGTTTCAATTCCATCTCCACGACGTATTGGATGGTTGTGTCAATGGTTAAGTAGAGGTTGTAATTCTGAGGCGATTTTCCCGGGATGGGTACCTCCGTAATAATCTCCCTTCCAAAGGCGTCCTTCCCCAAGATGAGTCGTTTTGTGTTCCCCGAGAGGGTGCCATCGTATTTAACCTCTATACCCTCTAAGCCTTTTGCATCTATCCCCACAAACCCGACGAGATGTGGGGCTAAATAATGGGAATTGGGGTAAGACCGTTGAGGATAAATCCGTCTACTTTCCCGCACGAAGTGTATGCCCTTGAGCCCGGACTCCTTTATGCGGGCTGTCTCTTTTGGTGTCACCTTCCTCTTCACCCAGATGAAGCTCTTTTCCGCTTTCAACTTTTTAATCAGGGCTCCCTTATTGAGATCGAGGATATCGGCAAGCTTTTTGGCTGTTTGAGATATGTTTTTCACATCGGGGGGCCTTGCGTAGACGGAATCTATATCAATGCTTTCCGCCAAAATGTTCCCCTTAAAATCATAAATGGTTCCCCTTTTGGGAATGAAGGTGATTATGCTCTGATGCTGCTTCGATGCCAATCGTGAGAGCTCGTCCTTCTTCACGAGCTGGAGCTGAATAATCCGGAGGAAAATGAGAGGGAAGCAGAGGAAAAGGAGGATAAATACAATGAATATACGGGCTTTTGTCCAATTTATGGGTTTTCGTCTCATTTCATCAAGATGATCTGCCCAGGAAGGGGCTTTTCCATGTCAAGTTCCTCCCGGGCAATTCGTTCGATCCTTGCCAGGGATTTGAGGAGTGCTACCTCTATGTGTAATTTCTTATTTTCCTGAACCAACTTCCGATGCACCTCCATGGCTTCCGAGAGGTCGTATCCCAGGTTGATCACCAGGACCCGAGACCAGACGTAGAAGAGGGAACCGGCTATTAGGGCGGCTATGATGCAAAATGCAAGAAGGCCGTTGGCCCTTCCTCTGGCCTTAACCTTTTCCGGAATTACCATCCCCTTTGTGGGAAAGGCCATCGGTGAGGGAAGAATCATCCTGTTCATTTCAAACCCTTTCCGCAACCCTCAATTTGGCGCTTCTGGCCCGTGGATTTTCCGAAATCTCTCCCCTTGAGGGGGAGATGGGTTTCTTGGTGATAATGGTTATTGACGCCTGGGGTTTCTCGTATTGCCGAAATGTCTTTTTAACGATTCGGTCTTCCAGGGAATGAAAGGATATAATACAAAGACGTCCCCCGCTCTTCACCAGGGGGATACCATCACGGATTACCTTCTCCAAGTTGTTGAGCTCGTCGTTTACCGCTATTCTGATCGCCTGAAAGGCTTTTGTAGCGGGGTGGATACGACGTGGTGGCTTCAACACGGCCGAGGAAATGATATCCCTCAGCTGGCTCGTGGTGGCAATGGGGGTTTTTTGGCGATGCCTCACGATGGCCCTGGCAATTCTCCTCGCCCATCTTCCTTCCCCATACATCCGGAGGATTTCCTCCAGTTCCCCTTGGGAGAGGGTATTGACCAGTTTTGATGCAGGTTCTCCCCCCGTTCGATCCATCCTCATATCCAAGGGACCCTCTGATTGAAAGCTGAATCCCCTCTTTCCATCGATCAATTGCTGATATGAAACCCCCAAGTCCAATAATATGGCATCTACCTTGCCAATCTTCAGTTCCCTCAATATCTCCCCCAGATCGGAGAAATTTCCATGAATGATGGTGGTTCTTGCTTCATATGGCTTTAGCCTTTTGCGGGCCTCCTCGATGGCTTCTTCATCCCGATCGATACCGATGAGCCGACCCGTTGGTGAGCTTCGTTCCAGAATCTTGAGGGCATGGCCTGCACCACCCAGGGTACCATCGACATATATCCCATGGGGATGTGGGTCGAGAAATTCTATAACCTCCTCTATCAGCACAGGGAAATGTTCATAGGTCATATCTCGGCCATCCTATTTCTGACCCCATGCCCTTATGAATTCGCTCAAAGGCCCAATTCGGAAAGGACGTCGCTAATCTGATCAAAGTTCTCATGGGCCTTAACAATCTCCTCACTCCACCTCTTCTTCGACCAGATCTCGATCTTCCTCAACTGTCCCACCAAAACGACTTCCTTATCCAGATCTGCGTATTCCCTTAGGGTTTGAGGGACGAGAATCCTTCCTTGTTTGTCCAGTGTGCACTCGATGGCGCTGGAATAGAAGAATCTCATAAAAGCCCGTGTCTCCTTCTTCACCATCGACAGTGAACTGGCTTTTTCCTCCAGTTGAATCCATTCCTCATAAGGGTAAGCTACCAAACATCCGTCGAAATTGGTGATAACGAGCCGGTCGTCGTACTTTTTGCCCAGGACTTCCCGAAATTTGGCGGGGATGCTTACCCTCCCCTTTGGGTCGATGGTATGTTCATGCCTCCCTCTGAACATGATGGGCTTCCTTTTCTTACCACTTTTTACCACTTTATCCCACTCTTCTTATTATTAGACTTTAAATTTTCATTTGTCAAGGGAATTCTTTTAATTTTTGTAACTAGCTATAATCTTTAGGGTTTTTGTATTCGTAAGGATTCGGCAGACTATAGTGAGAAAAAATACTAATAATTACATATAATTAATATCACTATGTTAACTTTATTTTTAGATACATTGTCTAACTATCTAAAATAACAGGATTAATATTGTATTATAACCTCAGTTATGCCTTGGATCTTCGGAAAAAGAGAGGGCAAAAAGGGGATTCTCAGGCAAATTTCCCGATTCGGGTACTGGAGTTTCCGGACTTTCGTAGGGAGTATTTTTGTAAGCCGTTGATTCTACACACAATTATGTTCTTCAGAAACACAAAAACTCCACAAGCTCAAGAAACTCCTGTTCGGGGAAAATTGACAATCAACCCTCCTCGATTTACAATAGCGCTTATGATATCCACATGGAATGATGGAAGGATGGAATATTGGGGAGGCTCAAAGCCCTGAGTCCCTGAGTGATTAACAGGTTAGAGAAATACCCCCTATAAAGGTCAAGAAACTCCACAGGATAACTCCATGGCAAAAGATACGATTAATCGAAGGGTCAAACAACTCCGGGAGGCCATCGAATATCACAATTATCAATACTATGTATTGGACAACCCCGAGATTTCCGATGATGAATATGATCAGATGATGAGGGAGTTGGAAAAGCTGGAGGCGGATTACCCTGAACTCTACGATCCCAATTCGCCAACCCAACGGGTTGGTGCTTCACCCCTTGAGGAATTCGAGACGGTAATCCACACCATCCCCATGCTCAGCTTAGCCAATGGGCAGAACGAAATCGAAGTGAGGGAATTCGATCAGAGGGTGAAGCGATTCTTGGGAATGGATGGAGATATTACCTACGTCACCGAGCCCAAGTTGGATGGTTTGGCCGTGGAGTTGGTCTATGAAAGGGGAAATCTTATCGTCGGATCGACCCGCGGAGATGGGGTTAACGGCGAAAATATTACTCAGAACCTGAGGACCATAAAGACCATTCCCCTCTCCCTCATGAGAAAGAAGGTTTCCGTTCCCGAGCGGCTCGAAGTCAGGGGAGAGGTCTATATGGAGATCAAAGGGTTCAAGGAATTGAATAAGAAGCGTGAGGCTTTGGGCGAACCTCTATTTGCAAACCCGAGGAATGCAGCTGCCGGTTCTTTGAGACAGCTTGATCCCAGTATTACGGCAGGGAGGCCACTCAATATCTTTTTTTATGGTATGGGAGAAGTCTCAGGATATACCTTTAAGACGCACTCGGAATTTCTCAAAACGCTTCGTCTCTGGGGGCTCCGTGTTAATCCCCTGACGAAGCGGTGTCAGGATATCGGTGAAGCCATCGGATATTACAATGAAATTTCTCAACAAAGGGAGTCATTGCCCTATGAAATCGATGGGATTGTCATAAAGGTGGACGATCTCGATCTTCAATCCCGATTGGGAGTGATCTCCCGCAATCCCCGTTGGGCATTGGCCTACAAATTTAAGCCAAAACAGGAGACGACCAAGGTTGTGCGTATCATTCCCCAAGTGGGGAGGACGGGAGCTATCACGCCAGTGGCGGTTTTGGAGCCGGTGAGGGTGGGGGGTATTGAGATTAGCAGGGCAACCCTGCATAACCAGGATGAAATCGATAAGAAAGATATTCGAATAGGGGATACCGTGATCGTTCAAAGGGCGGGAGACGTCATCCCCGAGGTTGTTAAGGTGGTGGAATCCAAGAGAATTGGGGGGGAAAGGAAGTATCACATTCCCGATACATGTCCCGTATGCGGAGCTGATGTGGTTCGCCTTAAGAACGAAGCGGCACACCGGTGCATAGGCCTGTCCTGTCCCGCTCAGCTCAAGGGTATGATCAAACACTTCGCATCAAAGCGCGCCATGGATATCGATGGGTTGGGGGGTAAGTTGGTGGCTCAATTGGTGGACAAGGGGATGGTAAAGGATGTATCTGACCTCTATCGCCTTTCCAAAGAGGACCTCGTTGCCCTGGATAGGATGGCGGATAAGTCCGCCCAAAATATCCTCACCGCCATTGAAGGGAGTAAAAAGAAGCCTTTGGCCAAGTTTATCTATGGCCTGGGGGTCCGCCATGTGGGGGAACACCTATCGGAGGTTCTGGCCAAGGAGGTCCAGTCCCTAACCAATTTTTTTCGAGTTACGGAGGAGGAGCTGTTGGCTATAAGGGAGGTGGGACCGGAGCTCGCCCAAAGCGTGGTTCGATTTTTCAGGGATCAGAGGAACCGGGAGGTGATGGAGAAGTTACAAGAGGCCGGCTTGACCATTGTTGAGCCAGGAGTCGACGAGATGGCTAAATTGAAGGGCTTCACCTTTGTCTTCACCGGTGCCTTGGATTCCTTTACCCGGGATGAGGCTAGGGATTTGGTCGAATCTCTTGGAGGAAAAACGGCCTCGAGCATCAGCAAAAAGGTGGATTATGTAGTGGTGGGAAGTGATCCGGGATCGAGATATGAAAGGGCAAGGGAGTTGGGGATTAAGGTCTTGACGGAGAATCAATTCAGGGCAATGGTCGAATAAAGTCCATGCAACGAGGAGCTTTCGAGGGTTCTCTGCGGCTATAAGAAATGCTCCACGATATTGACGTGATATTTCTTAGGATCCAATGCCTTAGCTATGCTTCTCTCATAGGTTTTCTTTTCGCCATCCATTGCTGCCAGATCCACGGCTGGACCGATCTTTCTCTTCCCCTCTGATTGAGAAATGAGGATCACTTTCGGTCGATTGATATATTGGGGATCAGGGTTTGTCTCGTAAACGACGCCCATTTCCTTGGAATCGAGCAACACCAGGGATCCGATGGGATAGATCCCGATTATGCCGATGAACACCTTGAGCAGAACGGGGTCGAAGGAATTCTTTTCACGTACCATTACGGCCAATGCCTGTTCGGGTCGATAGGTCTTATTTCGGTAAACCCTGGGGGTAGTCATGGCATCGTAACAATCGGTGATCTTAATAATTTTTCCAAATAAGGTGAGATCTTTTTTCCGGATGAGCTTCGGGTAACCCGTGAGGTCGTGGTTCAGGTGGTGTTCGAATACGCCGATGACCATTTTCGGGCTCATGTCCCCCAGTTGTTTTATCTTCAGCATCATCTCAACGCCCATCATGGGATGCTCTTTCATGAGCCTCCATTCGTCACCGTCCAATTTATCCGGCTTATTGATGATCTCCTTGGGTATCTTCGCCTTTCCAACATCATGCAAAAGGCCAGTCATTCCCAATTCGGTCAGCATCATCTTAGAAAAGCCAAGCCTCCTCCCGATGGCCAGGGAGTAAATGGCGACGTTTACACAATGGTTGAAGGTATATTCGTCGTAATTCTTTATCGTGGTCAGGCCGAGGAGTATCGATTCATCCTTCACCATGAGGTTTACGGTTCCCTGGACCATCCTCTTCAATTTTCGGGCATTGATAAATTGATCCTTCTTAATCCCGGTGATCGCCCCTTTGATGACCCCGATGGTCTCGAAGAAGAGTGTCTTTCCAGCCTCTTTGGGATTTGTGTGGCCGCCAAAGAATTCATCCTCCTCGAAGATCTCCAGTGGGTCAACCTCGATGGATTTGATGTTCAGTCGGTTCAAATCGTCATTTAATTTTTGGGCATTGTTTTCATCTCCATCGCCCAAATTCATCAGGTGGTAGACGAACTCCTTGAGCATCTTCTCGTCCAGGGTTCCAGATATCTTAATCTCTCCCACCCTCTTCTTCTGAAGTTGCTCCAACACGAACTTAAACCCGATGTAACTATCGACCCCTGTCTTCAACCTCTTCCCGTTGATGAAGATCCCATCCCTTATCACCTTAAAGGCCAGGGAACCTTCCGATTTCAGGAAATGGCTGATTAATTCCAGTGTTCCCTGTACCACTTGATTTAAGACGACGTTCTTTTGGTCGTAAATCTGGGAGACCTTCATCAAGACGTGAAGCTTGATGATCAGGTCGTTGCCCAATCGGGAATTCCTCATCTCATCAGAATCGAAGGAGAGGGATTCCTCTGGACTTTCGCGAGCCACATCCTCTGAACCATTCGCAACCATTGTTCCTCCAGATGTCAGGTCGTCGATTCAGTCAAGGCCTGGAGACACGCCTTTTTCACTGCCTGATTCTTGGATCGTTTCCCCAATTCCAGGATTCTCCTTGATTCTTCCGTACCAATCATCCGTAGGGCCCCAATCGCACATAGCTGGAGCTCATCCCATTTTGGGTTCCTAAACCAACTTCTCTTTTCGAGGATTTTCCGTAAAATGGGGAGGGATTCATTGGAACGGATCTGGCCAACAGCCCTGAAGAATGCGGCCTTTTCGGAAAAGTCTCTATCCAGGAAGGGGTCGGATTGGATGACCGATACAATCGCCCTTAGGGCTTCGTGCTTTACGGATCTCGCAAGATGGATAACCGCCTGGGATCGAATATACGGGCTATCGTCATTCAGCATCTTAATGAGAAGACCCTTAATCTCCTTCCCCCCGTATTGGGATAATGCTTTTAGGGCCGTCCTCCGAACCCTCTCATCGGGATGGCTGATGGTTTGAGCCAGATATTTGATGGCGTTCCTATCTCCCGAGTTTGCCGTTATGTTGATAACGTAACAGACTACGGTCCACCTCTTATCCTTCAGGAAGGGGACTAAAATCTTCGCGTCACCTTTGACCTTTCTTACGATAATCTCAGCGATGAGCTTTCTTGCCTTCGGGGACTCCAGCTGGCCCAGCATATTGCAAAGGGGTTCGATAGCGGATTTGGGGAGCAAGTTGAAGTAGTCATAGCTCGTATTGATGTCGAAAAACCCCTCGTGTTTTAACGTCTCCGCAGTGAGTTCAATAATCCGGGCGCTTCCGGCACCTTCGAAAATACGATTAATCGAGTAGATCTGGGTGTCCTTGAGCGCCATGGAATCGAGAATTTCCCGGAGGTTTTTTAAAATTTCACCTGCGGTCTTAAACTCCCCCTTTAACACGAGAAATTCAAGGGCCCTGTCGAAGAAGGTGATCATGTTTTCATATGGTTCCAAATCCTCTCCCAAGTGGAGCAGGATTTCCATGAGGTTATCGACCAATGTGGAGACGAAATGAATGTCGCTTTCTTGGTTGACAAGCAGGTTAATCGATTCCACCTCTTCCGGGGTGGGCTGGAAATGCCTTGCAAAGGTTTCCCTTTGATCCCCGGTAGACTCAGGAAGGATTTGCTCCAAGGTGAAGGTCATCCCCGCATCTGCTGATTCTTGCGCAGTCTCCCCTTCAACGTCGGGTGAGAACTCAAGGCCTCCTTGGAGTTCATCATAGTCTACGGGAACGTGAACCGCGTCGGACTCCATGAATTCATCGGTGGCGAAGTAGCTGATGTGTCCAAAATCCTTTTCCCAGAGGAGCGTGACGATATCATCCTCAAGCCTGCTTGCCTGCTCACTTTTCCGGATTACGTCTAAGAAATCGGAGATTTCTTGATCCTCAAGTCCCTTGAGGAACCGGATCTCCCTCACCCCATCCTTATAGAGGAGGAAAGCGAGGCTCTCCTTTATGTCCGTATTCTCGTAGACCGGTTTTTCCTTAAAGAACAGCTTGTATTCGCCAACCTGTAAATTTAATGATTGATAATGATCGAGATGAACCGTGAACTTAGTGGTCAATTCTGCCAACTGTTTGGTGAGCATGGGATTATTAGATTGGTAGAGCTTGAAGGCCTTTATGGCCTTTAGGAGGGATCGAATCAAATCCTCGGTGGAGGCGAGTTCTTCATCGATTTCAGGTTCCGCGGAAGGCAATGGTTCCTGGGGTTCATTCTTTACATGGTTTTCAGATACATCGTGGGATTTCATCGGTGCAAAACCGGAAAAATTTTATACAATTCTATGCAAAATGGTTAGAATTACGCTCTTAAGGTAAAAGAGCCTGTTCCCGCCTTATAAAGTGCTATGCTTGATAGAGAGCGTTTTTCAGTTGCAATGATCTAATGGATTAAATACCCAGAATGAAATTCAGCAATAAATGTGCCAAGATGAGGATTCGGGGTCGACAATACCTGGGGTTTTCCACCTCATAGACATCCTCGTCGCCAACACATATAAGAGAAGCCATCCAAAAGGATGGCTTCTCCATAACGATTTTTCCCATGTTATCGGGGGCTACAAAATAACCCTTAAGGGTAAGGGAACTTCCCTATGCTGGGAAATGATTCCACAGGAGCGACAGGTCTCATGACTCGGCCTGGTTTCACAACCATAACATTCCCTGACCAGTTCCATCGTCGCCTGGATCTCCTGAAGCATCTTCTCATATTGTCCCTTCTTCTTCATTGCTTCTCGCTGCTGATTCTGCAAAAGGCGCATTACCCGGTGAGAGGCTTCATCCCCCGATTGTGCCATCTGCCTGATCTTGAACATTTCCTTTATCTTAGAGAGGGGAAAGTCGAGCAATTTCAGGTCTTGGATAAATCTCAACCTCTCAATGGATTCTTCCGTATATAATCGGAAGCCTCCCTTGGTGCGAACGAAGGGTTCGATCAATCCCAATTCCTCGTAATACCGTATCGTCCGCAAAGTTACACGGGCCTTTTTGCTAACCTGCCCAATTTTATACAATTTTTGCCTCGCCATTCTGGAACATTAATACCCTATTTTTACGTAATTGTCAAATTTACCCCGTCTGG